>JAFYJH010000012.1 GCA_017538195.1 Prevotella sp. | reverse complement strand
TAGGCATTAAACAATGGTAGCCAGTTATGCAGGGCAGCCTTTGCTTGCCCGAAATGACTGGTCCGTTGGATGGTAAATAAAATCAAAAACAATGCCGTAGGTATTGGATTTTTTATCGCGTACCTAAGGGCACGCTTTGTAATTTGATTGATTCCTTGTCACCCAGCCATTTCGCAATGCTCATGGCTGGCTACCCTTATCAAATGCCTACGGCATTTTATGTCATTTTTCTAATTATACAAAAATGCGTTACGCAAATTTGTATAATTTGCTTTTGGAAAAAATTCCACAAAAACATTTTTCTATTGGAAAAATTTACTATCTTTGCAACGTAAATTTAAGATTTTATGGAAAAAAATGCTTTATTAAACCACGAAGTCGTAATGGCATCGTCTGACAAAACGACCAATAACTTCATCAACAAGATGAAGAAAGAGGGGCGTATTATCAAAATCGCAACTAAGATTTATACTACCAATCTGAATGACACGCCAGAAAACATCATTCGGAGAAATCTCTTTTTCATTCTTGGCGAGTTATATCCCGAAGCGGTGATAAGCCATCGAAGTGCTTTTGAGTGCCGCCCGACCAACGATGGGCATATCTATCTAACCTATGGTTACACGAAAAAGATTTCACTGCCTGGCATCACCATCCATCTGCTCGAAGGACAGAAAGCCTTGCCCAATGACTCTCCTTTTATGGGGCTGCACATGTCATGTCGTGCAAGAGCCTATCTTGAAAATCTCCAAACGGGCTACAGCCGCGATGGAGTATCCAAATGTCTGTCGCAAGATGTTATAGAAGAAAAACTTGACAAAATATTGCAGACCAACGGAGAGAAAGAACTGAACAAACTACGTGATACGGCTCGTGAGATTGCCAGTCTGCTCAATATGACAGAAGAGTTTAAGAAACTGGATTCCATCATCGGTGCCATTCTTTCAACGAAGCCGTCAAAGATTCTCACTTCTTCAGTAGCCGAGGCGCGTGCTTTGGGCGAACCTTTCGACAGTCACAGGCTGCAACTCTTCAACCTCCTGATGGCAGCACTCAACGAACACGAGTTTGAGAATATGCCAGAGCCGAATGAGACGGAAGCCGCTTATCAGAATTTTGCCTTTTTTGAAAGTTATTTTTCCAACTACATCGAAGGCACGGAGTTTGAGGTTGAAGATGCCCGCCAGATTATCGAAACTCGCACCCCAATGCCTGCCCGCAATGCCGACAGCCACGACGTGCTGGGAACCTATTATATTGTTTCCAACCGCAAGGAAATGTCCGTCACACCCACATCAGCCGACCATTTGATTGACATTCTCCAACATCGGCACCGTATGATGATGTCGGCTCGTCCTGAAGCCCATCCCGGAATGTTCAAGACTCAAAACAACAGAGCTGGTGAAACTCATTTCGTAGATTTCCAACAGGTACGCGGCACACTGAAAAAGGGTTTCGAGATATATACTGCTCTCCGCCATCCCTTTGCCCGTGCCCTTTTTATGCTTTTTATGATTAGCGAAGTTCATCCGTTTGCCGATGGCAACGGCAGAATATCCCGAATTATGATGAATGCTGAACTGACGGCAGCAGGCCAGTCAAAGATTATCATTCCCACTGTGTTTCGTACAGACTACCTCAGTGCGCTGCGCCAACTTACCCGAAAGGATAATCCCGAAAAACTCATCAATGCCATCCAACGTGTACGACAATTCAGCAAAAATCTTCAGGGCGAGGACTTCAAAGCAATGCGTATCTATATGGAACGATGCAATGCCTTCAAAGAGGAAGACGACTACATTTTAATTTTCTGAATGACAATCCAATAATATGGAAAAATCGGGAAATCAGAAGAAATACGCCAAACTGATTTGCCACGAGTTGTATTTTCCTTCGTGTTTGAGTTCGTCGAGGACTTGATGCGAGGCAGAATCCCACGTGACATCGCCGGTTTTGCCGAGGCCAATGTTGTAGTTTGCGGAGAGTTGCAGGTTTTCGATGGTGACACCTGCGCCGATGTTCACGCTGAAATTCGACTCTTTCAACCGCCATTCTGCCACTTCATTTTTCGCGTCAGTCAGGGTTTGCACCTCGTCGCCAATGCGGAAAGCTACTTGCGGACCGGCATAGCCGAAGATGTTGAACGCACTGCCCAGACCGATGGCGTAGCGCAGATTCAAAGGAACGATGATTTGCTTGGTTTTCAGTTTGTCGATTTTCTTCTCATCGCCACTTTCGGAATCGAAATAATACACACCGAGATCCGATTCGCGCTGATTATAGAGCGCAGCGATGTCGAACCCAAGTCCGCCGGCAAGCGAGAGTTTCAGCGTCGGACCAGCGAACCAGCCTGCTTTGTTCTCGGCCTTGAACATTTCACCGGCGTCTTCGAGTTTCAGTTCCGTGAGATCCAAACCACCTTTCACGCCGAATTTCAACTGCTGTGCGTGGGCGGAAAACGCTGTCATCGCAGCGATTGCCACCAGAAAATACCGAAAATTTTTCATCATCATCCTCCTATTTTTTAACTATGAACTATGAACTCTTAACTATGAACTGAAATCAGTGCCTTTCGCGCCGCACCGACATTTTCGCCGACGACTTGGAAGAACTGCTCTTCGTCGAGCCGCTTTTCACGCTCTTCGAACTGCGTTTCGCCGAACTTCTCGACGTCGTTGTACGCGCGGTTTTCACCTCTCTTGTTTTCACATCCTTCGCTGCAACGGCTCCTTCGGCCACGCCCGTGCTATCGGTCAGAATCACCTGTTCGGGCTTGCCCCAGATGTGGGTTTCAAACTCCTTGAGTTCGGCCTCGATTCGGCGTTGCTCGGCGGAAAGTTTGGTCGAGTCGTTGCCGCAAATCTTCGCGAGCGACTCGCCGAGCATATTGTTCGTCTTGTAGATCTGACCCTTGTACTGGTTCAGCGTGAAATAGTCATCGACGCTCATCGTGGCGGCATTGTTGAGGTTGCTCGTCATAATGGTCTGCTTGGCGAGGAACGGCGCCAAATCGTCGTATTTCACCCAGAAAAGCGGCTTTTTCTCGGCCACGCCGCCCCACTCCTCGACCCAAATCGGGCAAAGGGCGAGCACTTTCGTGTGGAAAGTCGATGTGGCTTGGTTGTAATAGGCACTTTCCTTGATGTAATAAGCCGTGACTTCCTTCGACGGAATGTCGCTGTCGTCGAGGCGGATGCCCTTGTCGGTGCGCTCGTAGTAGATGCCTTGGTCCTTGAGGAACTGCAAGGGTTTGATACGAGCCGAATCCGTGAAAACTTCGTTGCCGTCGAGCCGATATTCATAGGCGTTGATGCCGCCGTTTTTCGCGCCGCGCATCATCAGTTTGAACATATACGTGAAGAGGTTCATCTGCGTGCCGACGGGTTCTTTCGGATAGTAGAGTCCGGCGTTGGCATCGTCGTGGAGATCGACTTCGCGATAGATGTCGCGCCGCCAGACCACGTCTTCCGACATGGCGGCCTGCGTGGGGAACGAAATCTGCGCCCGCGTGGTCATCGTGTTGGCATTCGACTTCTGCGCCGTCTGCGGCTGTTGCGCCTGATTGCGACGCTGCTGCGGCTGGGCGTTGGCGATTGACAATTGACAATTGACAATTGACAATTGAAGGAAAAGCACCATCAAAAGGAACTTTTTCATCCCGTTTGTCTTATTTTTCTGTTTCATACCATTCATATTTGACTATTTTACTATTTGACAATTATACTATTTGACGATTTGACAATTTCACTAATTGACGATTTGACGATTTGGCTATTTCACGATAAATTCCATAGCGCCGGGCAGCGTGCGCTGGATGCCGTCGGGACCGATGGCCTTCACGCCACGCACGTAGAACCGCTTGTTGCGCGAGAGTTTGCGGAACGTGTCCTTCTGGCGACCTGAGAACGACGCGCCTTCCGAGGCGATGGGAATCGAGTTGCCCATATCGTCGAAGAAAACGGTCTCGAAACTCAGCACCTTGAAGGGAATGTCGAGCAGTCCGTCGTCGATGGCGGCGTGGAGTGCATCCATCGCCACGAGCGAGCCTTTCGCCATATTTCCACCCTTGAAACGGTCGCTTCCGACGACCACGTAGGGCGTTGGGTCGGGCAATTTACGCACTTTGAACGTCACTTGAGCCATCTGGCGCGTTTTTCCCTTGTCGTTGGCCGACACGGTGAAAACCACATCCTTGCCGACGGCTGCGGGCGTTGCGATGTAGTGTCCGGCACCTTTCGCCACGAGCGAACCGCCGCTCATACTAACTGACACGGCATTGGCCGGAACGCCCGGCACACTGACGCTCATCGGGTTCTGGAAACCGGCGTAGAGCACGTTCATCAGGTCGGCAGCCACCGTTGCGCCCGTCGGGGCGGGAATGACGGAATATTTCTGCATAAAGTCGCGACGCATCGTCTCGCCTGCGGCGTTTCGCGTCATCAGATAGCCGCTGAACGAATGTTCGCCGACGCTGCCTGCCGTGAAGGAATATTTTCCTTTCGTATTGATTTTCGTGCCGTTCACGTAGATTTCTGGGTGCATCGTCGTATCGACGGCAGCCATCACGATGTTGGCATTGAACACTTCGCCCGGATAGAGCGTCGTTTTTTCGGGAATCACGAAGGCATCGAGCTTGTTCACGCGAATGTCCTTCACGTCGATGTTCGACACGAGCGTGTGCAGCACTTCACCCTCGGCGTAGCGCACGTCGCTCTGCAATTTCGACAGCAGCGTCACGGCGGCGGCCACAGGCATATCCTCGAACATATATTCCTGCCAGTTCTTGCCCAATGTACGCGCCGATTTCGGCACTTCGGTCGTGAGGTTCGAGGCGATGATTTCCTGCTGTTTCGGGTCGCTGACCATTTTCAAAATGCGCTCGCGATAAGAGTTGATCATCCCGAAAAGCTGCTTTCCCTTGCCCGAACCCGGCGCAAGCATAATCTGACTGGCGGCTTCGAGGTCGTCCTTTCCTTTGATATTCGACAAATCGGCGTTTTTGCCGTCAGCCTCGCGCACGATGGCCTCTTTCAACTGCTGCGCGAAGTCGTAGAGCGAGTCGCTCATCAGTTTCACCGCCTGCGATTTCTCGAACCACTGCCGCACCTTTTCGGGATTTTGCTTCATCTGGGCGGCAAAAGTATCGTAGATCGCATTGTTTTCCTTCGTCGAGTTGCTGGTGGTGCGTCCGAGGCTTTCCTCCACGACCGTAAAACCGTTGAGCACCTCGTTCGAGACGTTCAGCGCCAGCATCGCCATCAACACGATATACATCAGGTTGATCATCTTCTGGCGGGGCGATATGGGTCTTTTCTTAATTGCCATAATTTGAATTTTGAGTTTTGAATTTTGAGTTTTGAATTGTCAGAACAGGAATTCAACATTCTTCATTCTGAATCGCCGAAGGCGACAATTCAACATTCCTCATTCAACCTTCAACATTTTTCATATTCACCGTCATCGCATCGATCATTCGGGTATAAATCTTGTTGAGTTCGGCGATTTGCTGCGCCATCTTGCGGCTCTGCTCGTTGATTTCGTCGATAGTACCGATTTGCTGACTGGCGCCCTTGAGTTGCATTTCATAGACCTTGCAGATGCCCGTGAGCGTGCGGTTGAGGTTCTCCATTTCCTCCGAGTCGCGCGTCAGGCGTTGGCTCTGTTCCTCGACCTTTTGCAGCGTCTCGTTGAGTTTCTTCAGATTCTCCACGTAATTGCCTTGCGCCTCCATCATTTCAGGCGTATTTTCCTGCTGTTGGGCAACCCAAGAGCCACCACCGCCCACGACGGCAGCCGGTTTGCCTTCCCAACGGGCAGCCTCATCGCCCGTGCCGACGACTCCGCCAGCAGCACTTCCACCGCCGGAACCGCCGCCGATGATAATCGTGCCACCGCCCTGAACGCCGCCTTTCGCAGTCGTTTCGCCAGTCTCGTCGTCTTCGTCGAGATTGACGTGGCGGGGCAGTTCGCGACCTTCTTCCGTCTTGTCGAACGGACGGTCGAAACCTGAGATGAAGAACACCAGAACTTCCGTTCCCATACCGAGGAACAGCCAGAAATTGGCGCCCGGCAAGTGGGTCAGTTTGAACAGGGCACCGAGAATCACGATGGCGGCACCCCAACTGTAGGCGTAGTTCATGAACGTTTGTCCGGGGACGCTGTCCAACCACTTCTGTAAGCGGTAGATGACATTATATTTGCTGTACTGTGTCATTTCAATTTACAATTTGACAATTTACAATTTACAATTTGACAATTTACAATTTACAATTTATTTGACAATTTTACTATTTGACAACCAACGGTCACTGACCGAAGGGAAGTAATTTGACGACTTCCTCGTTCCTCCTTCCTCGTTCCTCGAATCTCCTCCCCCAGTGGGGGGAGGCTGGGAGGGGGCTTTCTCGGGAGAGTTAGAGGGGGCCTTACTTTTTCTTTTTCTTTGACTTTCCAGTAGTTTTCGACTTCTGACTCGTCGTATTTGCCAACGAGCGCACACAGCGGAAACCGATGTAGCTTCGCGGCTGATTCTGGTATTCCCACGTGCGCCAAGCCGAGCGGATATACGACTCTGGGTCTTTCCACGAGCCGCCACGCACCGACTTTTTCTTTAGTTTGTAGGGGTCTTCCTTCGCAGCCTTGTACTCCAACTGCGGATTCAGGTCGTTCATCGCATCCACGCCAGCCTCGGTGTAGATGGTCGAAGTCCACTCGGCTACGTTGCCCGCCATATCGAACAATCCGTTGGTATTGGTTCCGTAGATGCCCACTTTCGAGGTAATCAGGTTGCCGTCCTTCGTGTAATTGCCGCGATCGGGCTTGAAATTCGCGTAGAAACAGCCCTCGCCGCTCTTCACTTTCTCGTTGTCCCACGGAAATTCCGTCTGGTCTTTTCCACGAGCGGCATATTCCCATTCGGCCTCGGTCGGCAGGCGATAACGCTGCACGTAGCGAGCCTCCGGACCCAAGCCTTTCAGCAAGTATTCCGTGCGCCAAGCGCAGAAGGCATTGGCCTGCTCCCACGTTACGCCGACGACGGGATAGTCGTTGTAGGCAGGATTTGAGAAATAGTTGCGCAGATAGACCTCGTTGTCGGAATTCTGGAAATCGTTCACCCAACAAGTCGTGTCGGGATAGATGTTCACGATATACGTATTGAGGAAGTCCCACGGTCCCGACAGCGGTCGGTTGATGGTTTCGCGCACGATTCGACCCTCGTCGTCGATGTAGGCGGTGTCTTTTGAAATCATCACCACCTCATTCGGATCGACCACGACATCCGTGTTCAGATTGCGCTCCTCGGCTCTCATTCGGTTGCGGCGCAGGGCGGCAGTCGTGTAGTCATAGACCTCGTAGCGATAGTTCATCTGCGAATAGTCGAGCAGTTTCTCGCCCGTGACGGGATTCGTCACATAGAGGCTTTCGATGGCGCGAAGTTCGTCCTCGTTGGGCTTGCGCGGAAGCTGCTTTTTCCAGTTGATGAACGGTCCGATGGGGTCGCCGTTCTTGTCCTCGGTGATCATATAGGTTTCGTCGCCGCCATACGACGGGTCGGCCAAGCGCGTGCGCAGAATCGAGTCGCGCACCCACATCACAAACTGCTTGTACTGCGAGTTGGTCACTTCGGTCTCGTCCATCCAGAAGCCATCGACCGACACGTCTCTCACGGGCATTTTCTTGCCCCACAGCGAGTCTTGCTCTTCCAAACCCATGCGCAGCCAACCGCGCTCGATTTTCGTCATACCGTAGGGCGACGGCTCGCTGAAAGCGCGACCGCTCACGCCAACCACCTCGCCGCCTTTTCCCGACGACGACGCTTGCTTGGCACCCATGCAGCCTGCCAATAAAAGTAAGAGGGAGAAGGTCAAAAAAAGAGACCCACCCCTTGCCCCTCCCGGCGGGAGGGGTGATTGATTACTTTTTCTATTGAAACTGTTCATTTTCTCCATATTTTATATTGAATTACATTTTTCTTTTTTCTCTCCCCTCCTGTCGGGAGGGGTCGGGGGTGGGTCTACAAGATCCTCACACTCTGATGCCTGTTCCGACCCTTTTTCACCAGATTGATGTCCTGCTGATAGCCGATGAACAACTCGTGCGAACCGTTGATCGCACTGATGCCAGAGGTGTAGAACTCGTAGCTGTAGCCGACCACGATGCCGTGGAACGAGCCGCCAATCAACGCCGTCACCGATGTTTTCGGACTGTAGCTCACGCCCGCGTACATCATTTTATTGTCGTGCGTGTATGTCAGCCGCCCCGTCACATCGCCGCGCCACGCCACCATGTCGCTGCGCACGAGAAACGAAGGCTGCACTGATAAAAACGGATTTCTCAGTCGAATATTGTATCCGCCCGTCAAATAATATGTGCGATCGACCTGCAATTCGTTCTTTTCGCCAAGTTCCACCTTCGGCGAAGTCAGGTGCTGGACGCTCGCGCCCACATACCAGTTGCCGCGTGTGAAATAGAGGCCGGCAGCCAAGTCGAGCGCGTTGCCATCGACCTTCGAGCCAGAGAAAGCCGGGTCGCTCGTGTCGTCCAAGTCGAGTTTCGAGCCGTCGAGCGACTCGCTCAGCAGTCCGCCCTGCACGCCGACGCTCATCGTTCCGCCGAACAGCCGCAGTTTCACGGCGTATTGCGCCTCCAATCGCTGATGCGAAAACACGCCGATCTGGTCGTTCATCATCATCGCACCCACGCCGTGATACATTTTCATCGCGTAGAACGGGATGTCGGCACTCGCGTAGGCCGTCTTCGGATTGCCCGAAAAGCCCGCCATGCTCAGCGCGTAGGCTCCGGTCACGTTCAGCACCGCCCGCTTGCCCACGGCAGCAGGGTTGTACGACGTTTCCATGTCAAAATAATGACTGAACGAGGGATCGTATTGCGCACGAACCCCCGTGCCGACCGTCGCCAGCACTAACGATATGATGATTTTGCGTTTAAACACGACTATATAACGCAGAATCGCGAATTTTATTGCATCGCAGGGCAAGAAAAGCCCTTTTTTGAGTTCCAAAACGGCTATTTTTCTTCTTAAAAATTATGAAAAAATTAGAAAAAAAAAAAACGAGTAGTTCGCCCAATCATCTTTCGACATTTTTTCCGTAACTTTGCCGCCAAATGTGAACATTTTTAATCAAATTTGCTAACGATGAAAAAATTATTTTCTTTGACGGTCTGCTTACTGACAGGATGGTTGTCGGTTGCAGCACAGGGCTTCAGCATCGTCGATCAGACGCTGTCGAACCCGACCAACGAGCCGCGAGAGGTCTTTCCTGTACCCTCTGAGCGGCAGATGAAGTGGCAAGAGACGGAATTCTACGCCTTTTTCCACTACGGTATGAACACCTACACAGGTAAGGAATGGGGCTACGGCAACGAAAACGTGAACACGTTTGCGCCGACGAAAAAACCCGATCCCGAACAGTGGCTACGGCTGTGTAAAAAGGCCGAGATGAAGGGCGGAATCGCTGTGGTGAAGCACCACGACGGCTTCTGCCTGTGGCCGACGGAAACAACCGACCACCATTGCCAAAATTCGTCGAACAAGTTCGCGAAAGAAACGAACATTCCACGCGACTTCGCCGCAGCAGCCAAGAAACTGGGTATGAAGTACGGTTTCTATGTGTCGCCGTGGGACAGAAACAGCAAGTACTACGGCACGGACAAGTACGTAACCGACGTTTTCCTGCGCCAGTGCTTCGAACTTTCGCAGTACGGCACCGACCAATTTGAAATGTGGTTCGACGGTGCCAACGGTGGCGACGGCTACTATGGCGGTGTGGCTCCAAATGTTCGCAACATCGACGAGAGCTACTATTACGACATTCCCAACCTGCGCGACAGCGTCCACCGCGTCTGCCCCGACATCATTCTCTGGGGCGTGGGCGGCGAGGCTCGCTGGTGCGGCACGGAATCGGGCTACACGAACGAAACGACTTGGTCGATGGGCACAGGTCTGAGCGGCAACGAAAACGAGTGGAAATGGTTCCCGAGCGAGAGCGACGCGAAAGCCACGAGCGCCGGATGGTTCTGGCACAACGGTGAAACGACGAAAGACAGCGAGACGCTCTTCAAGATGTATCTCGAAACCGTCGGTCGCAACGCCACGCTCATTCTGAACTTCCCGCCCGACCAATCGGGTCGCCTCACCAACAGCGACAGCATCCAACTCTGTCAGTTGGGCAACAAACTTCGCTCGCGCTTCGGCACCGACCTCGCCAAAACCGCAACGGTGACGGCTTCGCAGACGCGCTCAGGCGGCTACTACGACGCATCGAACCTCATCGACGGCGACAAAAACACCTATTGGGCGACCAACGACGGCGAAAAAACCGCCACCATCACCCTGACTTGGGACTCGCCGCAGACCGTGCGCTACGTGACCTTGCAGGAATACATCCGCAAGGGACAGCGCATCAAGGGCTTTACGATTGAAACCTCTGAAGACGGTTCGAGTTGGACGCAACGCGCCTCGGGCATCCAGACGACCACCGTCGGCTACAAGCGAATCATTCCTCTCAATGGCAATACGGGAAACAGCTACGGAAATGGCTACAAAGTTCGTGGCCTTCGTGTGAAAATCACCGACAGCCGTGCTTGTCCGCTGCTGCATACATTAAGCGTTT
>JAFYJH010000062.1 GCA_017538195.1 Prevotella sp. | reverse complement strand
GCGTTGATGAACTGCCGCACACGCTCGCGAGCCGCTTCGTGCAGGTCGGTGGCTTGTTGCGAGAGGTAGTGAACGCCCCGATGCACGTTGGCATTGGCGTTGAGATATTCGTCGCGCATCGCATCGAGCACGCAGAGCGGTTTTTGCGTCGTGGCGGCGTTGTCGAGATAGACGAGCGGATGGCCGTGGACTTCTCTCGATAAAATCGGGAATTTTTCACGGATGGTTGCAGGGTTGTACATAGTTTTGAGGGTTGAAATATTTGTCGTAAAGTTCTTTCGCAATGGTCACGCAATCGCCTTCTGGCTCGGCTGAGAACGAGGCGTAGGGCGCATTTTCGGGCAGGTAGTCGGCGACGGCCTCGGAATCGGCGTTCACAAAAGGCCATTCAAAGTCCTCGAACCAGTTGATTTTCAAGTCCTTTCTCGTTCCTCGCTTCTCGCTCCTCGTTCCTCGCTCCTCGAATTTCCTTCCTCGCTTCTCCTTCCTCGCTCCTCCTTCCTCGAATTTTCTTCCTCGTTTCTCGCCAAAAAACGCCTTCCAACGCGGATAATAATAGGACGAGAGCAGCCCGTTCCACTCGCGGTTGGCGTAGTCGTGCAGACCGCCCGTTTCGCATTGCGCACGGTCTCCCCAAGTCGTGAGCAACATCCGAGCATTCCTTTCGTAGAGGGTTTTTTCGGCCTCGTTTTCGCCACAATTCCGCGCCATTTCCGTCCATCTGCCGAGTCGAAATTCGCGTCGCGCACCGAGCAGTCGGTCTTGGTCGAGAATCAGTTCGAGAAAACGATTTTCCAAAGATTTTTTCTTCTTGAAAACAGCCTTTTTCTTTCCAAAAACGCCCATTTCATCGACTTCTGACAGGTTTGAAATCGAGTCGAGAATGGTTTTTCCATAGTCGGCCAACGCCTGCCGCATCAAGTCGGTCAGATCGTAGCGGAAATTCTCGTTGTTTTTCATCGTTTCGGCGACGGAAAGCATCTCGCCGGCCGCCTTCCGAACTTCGTCGAAGTCCCAATACCACGACGAATTTGCCCAACTGCTCACCGTGCCGGCTTTCAGCGACGGTCGCATCAGGAAAACGCTCTCGGTGGTTCCTTGTTGGCGGTCGTTTGGGCAGCTGTAGATGCCGTTCAGCAAGCGCATCCAGACGCTCGTCAGCATTTCGTTGCAGGGTGTTTCCAAGCCGTAGCGCATTCGGACATAATCGCGAATCCACGTTTGTGGCGTGTAGTCGATATTCGTCCACGGCAGCGCGTAGAGCAGGTCGTAGATCATCGCGTTGTTTTCGATGCCTTCGGGCAGTGCGCCGATGCCCACGAGCGCGTTCTCCGAGGCGTTGTCGCGAGCCACATAGAAACAGTTGATGAGGCGATTCACGCGCCCGAAAAGCCCGACATTTCCGCCGAAATTGCTCACCTGACCCCAAATCCAGTCGTGATTTTGGCCGATTTCATCGGTGTGATGGCCGCTGCAAACGATGTCGCCGCTGCTGTCGCCGTGCAGGTCGAGAATGATGAGTTTGTTTTTCGGAACGGTATGCGTGACGATGGTCGTGGGATTTTCTTGCCAGTGCTGCGCCACCCAAACGGCCTCGCTGTCGTGCTTCAAAAGGGCTTCATACATCGCTTGAACCGACGCTTTCGCATCGCTCACACCCTTCGGCACACGGCCTTCGTGGAAGGGATCGATGGCGTAGAAATGGGTCGTGGCAGCTTCGCCAAAGACTTTTTCGATGGCTGCGTAATATTTTTCGGCAAATTCCTTCAGTCTGGCGGTGTTGTCGATGAAAAACGGTCGTTGGAAGTCGCACCAAACGCCGCCATCGACGATGTCCGACGGCTTCCAATGCGCCACTTTCTCGGCTGCGGCGTGTTGCAGAAAATTCTTCGGAACCATACCGACAAAGCCCGGAATCACCGCCTTCATATCGAAGTCGCGCAGCCGTTGGAAAATCTTCCGTCCGAGTTCGGCTCGTTGCTCGTACCAACTTTCCGGCAACGGACCGCCCCACGCCGTCATATTGTTCATAAAAAACCATCCGAAATAGGCCGGACCCGTCACAAATTCATTCACTTGCGCGAGATTTTCGTAGCCGTAACCGCCCATCAAAACCTCTTTCCAGACGCTTTCCATCCCCGTGATGATGAGCGGCAGATTGATGCCGTGCAACGCCATCCAGTCGAGTTCCTGCTGCCAGCGATTCCAGTCCCAGAAAGCCATCGAATAACTGTGGGTGCAGAAATTCAGATAGTAGCGATAATCGACGCTCGCTACGTGGGTTTCGGGTGCGACGACGGGCAGTTTTTCGGGCAGTCGGTCGCTCGGATTGTTCCACGAAATGTTGATGCCCGCGTGGTGTTGCAAAAACCAGTTGATGCCTGCGGCAATCGCGACATTGTCAGTGCCGGAAATCTCGATTTTTTCGCCGTCGCAGGCGATTCGGAAGGTCGCCGAAGGCTCTTCCGAAACTATTTTTTGACAAGAAAAACGATGGAAATCGTCGGGCAAAATCCTTTTGAGCAAGCCGTCGATGGGCTGTGCCGAAACCGCTTGGCTGACGAGCATCCAAGTCAGAAAAATCAGGATTTTTCGATGTGATTTTGCCATAACGAAATGCCTTTTTGACGATTATAGACAGAGTTTGCAGCCTTCGCACTTCGAAAGTTCGCCTCGGAAGCGTTTTTCGACGAGATAGTGCAGTCGGTCGCGCAGCGGAACGAGTTCCACTTGGTCGATGACCTCGTTGATGAAGGCGATTTCGAGCAGCAGTCGGGCTTGTTCGAGGCCGATTCCGCGCTGTTGCATATAGAACACGGCGGCATCGTTGAGTTGGCCGACGGTCGAGCCGTGCGCACATTTCACGTCGTCGGCGTAGATTTCGAGCATCGGCTGGGTGAACATTCGGGCTTCGCGTGTGGCGCAAAGGTTTTGGTTGCGCATCTGCGACTCGGTTTTCTGTGCGCCGTGTTTCACGAGCACACGACCCGCGAAAGCACCGACGGATTGGTCGTCGAGCACGTATTTGTAGAGTTCGTTGCTCTGGCATTGCGGCGCGTGATGCACGATGAGCGTGTTGTTATCGACGTGCTGCTGTTTGTCGGCGATGACGCAGCCGTAAAGTCCGCACGAAGCACCCTCTCCGAGCAGCGACACCTCGGTTTGGTTGCGCGTCGTGCCGTTGTGCAGCGTGATGACATTGTGCTTGACGACGCTGTTTTTCTGCTGCTCGATATACACGTTGCTCACGCGCGAATTTTTGTAGTGGGTTTCTTCGAGGCAATAGAGTTCGAGTTGCGATTCCTCGCCCACGAAGGCTTCCACAACCTGCGTCGTCAGGAAATCGCGGTCGTCGGCAGCGTGGTCGCAGAACAGCAGCCGAATTTGAGCCTCATCTTCCACCATCACCAAAACGCGGCGGTTGAGCATTAAAGCCCCCTCCCGACCTCCCCCAGAAGGGGGAGGAGAATCGCTTTCTGGACTGTTCCCCCTCTTTTTGGAGGGGGGTAGGGGGAGGCTCAGAATATTGATGACCTGCACCGTCTTTTCAACCTTCACGCCTTTCGGCACATAGACCACCAAACCGTCTTGCGCCAACATCGTGTTGAGAGCGGTGATTCCGTCGTTTTTGGCGATTTTTCCGTAATATTTACTGACGATTTCGGGATGTTCGTCGGAAAATTTCCTCAACGAATCGACGACAACGCCTTCGGGCAGATGGCCTTTCGGCTTTTCCTCGTCGTAGAACATATCGTTCACCACGAAATAAAGATTTGTCGAAAGGTTCGGCACATCGCAGCGGAAAGCGTCGTAAGGATTCACGGGGATG
>JAFYJH010000061.1 GCA_017538195.1 Prevotella sp. | reverse complement strand
CAACTGGAGAGGGGAGTTTTTCACTATCAGGCAGCAACTGACAAAAATTCCACTCAAATTCAATGAGTTGGCTTGTGCCCTGCGATCCTTTTCGCGTCGCACGAAGTTCGATTTTCTCGCCACCAATTTCCAACTGTCGCGTGAGCGTTCCTTCCTTCCATTTCTTCTGATTTCCCACCAAACAAAGCCACGAGCAACGCTCCGAAGTCTGGAAAACTTGCTCATAATCAGCAGGTTCGGCAGGTTCGAGCAGTAAAATCTCGATGAGCGCACCCGTTTCCTTGCGGAAATGCAGCCGCGCCTGAATCACGCGCGTGTTGTTGAACACCATCAGGGCATTTTCGGGCAGATGCTTCGGCAAATGGCAAAACGTGTCCTCGCCCACCACACCTTTATTATATATAAGGAGTTTCGAGCGGTCGCGCTGCGCCACGGGGAACTTCGCAATGCGCTCGTCGGGCAGGTCGTAGTTGTAGTCGCTGATTTGTATGTCTAAAATGCTTTTTTCCATGTCTAAAATGCCATTTTTTATGTCCGAAAATCCACTAAATTGCAACGATAACCGCTCGGATGACGATGTAGCAACACACGCCGACCACCACCGTCACCAACAGGTCGATGTCGCTGTGGCTGTAGCCTGTCGAGGTGTATTGCGACGATACGTAGTTCAACTTCGGATTCAGCCGATAATAGATTTTCCGATAAAGAAAATAAACGCTCGTGCCGACCATCGCGCCCCAGACGAGGCCGACGAGAATGTCGCCCGGATAATGCACGCCGAGATACATCCGCGTCCAGCAATTCAGCAGCGACCACGCGACAAGCACCGTCGTGAGCAGGCGACTTCTGACGAGAAAGGCGAAAAACAGGGCAATCGAGAACGTGTTGGCAGCGTGGGCCGAGAAAAATCCGTAGTCCGTCTCGCGATAATTCCCGACAACATCGACGGTGTATTTGATGACAGGGTCGTGCGTCGGTCGCCACCGCGCCACGTAGGGTTTCGCGATGTAGTCTGCCAGTCCGTCGGCCAAGAACAGGCAGAGCGCACAACTCATCACGATGAGGAAAATCTGCATCATATTTTCGTTGTTTTTCACCACGACGTAGAACAGCGCCAGATAAAGCGGAATCCACGTCAGCCCCGATGTAAACGTCATGGCGACGACATCGAGAAACAGCGAGTCGCTCCCGTTGAAAAACGCAAGCACCTGACGGTCAAGTTCCAATAGCCATTCGATATTCATTTTCTTCAATTTTTAAATTTCTTCAACGCTGTTTTTCGGCATCCAACCTTCGCGGCCATCGTCGAGGCGGACGGCAATCCAGTTGGCGATGCTGCGGTCGGTGATGGTGACGCGGGTGCCTTCGTGGAGGAGGAAGGCTTCGGTGCTGGTCTTGTCGGGCGTTTTCTTGACGCTGACCGACGATTCCGTGACAATCGCGCCTGCCTGCGTGAGAAGTTGCCGTTTCTGCTGATAGGCGAAGAGGTTGCTCGCGAGGAAAAGGGCGAGGAAAAGGATGGCTCCGTAGAAGCCGACTTGCCGCAGCCAGACGCGCGTGGCGAAGAGGTAGAGCAAGAGCAGCAACAGCACGAAAACGATGGACGCGACGGCGAGGAGAGCCCATCCGTCGGTGCTCAGCGCACTGACGAGCGAGCGATACCACGAGAAGAAAAACATCTCGGATTCGGGCGTGATTTTGTCGATGGTTTTGCTGCGGGCGAACTCCAGATTGAAGCGGATGTCGTTGTCGCCGGGCTTCAGCAGCAACGCCCGCTCGTAGGCGAGGATGGCCTGCGTGATGTTGTCGGTGCGGAAATGGGCGTTGCCGAGGTTGTAGTAGAGTTCGGCGGTGGGCTGTCGCTTAATCAGACTGTCGTAGTCGGCGATGGCCTGCTGATAGTTTCCGCGTTTGTAAGCTTCGTCGGCAGCGTCTTTCGGCACAGTGGCGAAGGCGGTTAAAGGGAAAAGGATAAAAAGGTAAAAAAGTAAAGTTTTTTTACCGATATTTTTTGCTTCTTTGATGATATTTTTTCTCATAATATTCTATATATTTTTTTATTCAATAGAACTCCTTTTTAACTTTTTACCCTTTTATTTTTTTACCTTTTTACTTTTCTTCATCGTCGTTTCGATTTGCTCGATGGCCTTCATCGCAGCCTCGAAAGTCTTGTTCATATTGCCTGCGGAATCGCCCGGCACGTACCGCTCAAACTCACATTCGTCGAGGGCTTCGATGAAGAGTTTCACCGTGTCGTCATCGACCTCTTGAGCGTGAAGTTTTTCGGAAATATTCTCGCGAGAAAGTGCCTCGACGGGCATATTCAACTTGTCGCCGACATAGCCCCAGAGTGCGCGTAGCGTTTCGTCGTAGAAATCGCCCTGCTTGCCGTCTTTCATCAGTTGATTGGCCTTGCGCAGACGCTTTGTCGCCACTTTGTTGGCCTTCTTTCCGCGCATTTTTCCGAGGTCGGCGTTGTCGATGGCGCGTTTGCGGAAAACGATGAGCAGAACGATGAACGCAAGCAAGGGCAGCAGCAGGCTCACCCAATAGGCGGCACTGCCGAAAAATCCGCTGTTTGTCGCACGGCGATGCGCTCCGCTCGTCTTGATGCCTCGAATGTCCTTGTCCTTCTCTTGCGCGTAGT
>JAFYJH010000060.1 GCA_017538195.1 Prevotella sp. | reverse complement strand
CCCCTCCCAGCAGGGAGGGGCTGGGGGTGGGTCTTTATTTTAAAAGTTCTTCAATCTTTTCAGCAATTTTCTCAATTTTCTCCGTCGGCTCGAACCGTGCCACAACCTGCCCTTTCTTATTGATGAGGAATTTCGTGAAATTCCACTTGATGTCAGCCTTTTCCTTGTAGTCGGGATCTTCCTTCGTCAGCATATCGTCGAGAATGTGCGCAATCGGATGCTCCATGTCCCATCCGGCAAAGCCCTTCTGCTCCTTGAGGAACTTGAAAAGCGGGTCGGCATCGTCGCCGTTCACCTTCACCTTCTTGAAACGCGGAAAATCCGTGCCATAGGTCAGTTTGCAGAACTCGTGAATCGACTCGTCGGTGCCCGGAGCCTGCTGCCCGAACTGGTTGCAGGGGAAATCGAGCACCTCGAAACCCTGCGCGTGATACTTCTTGTAGAGTGCCTCCAACTCGTCGTACTGCGGCGTGAAACCGCACTTCGTAGCCGTATTGACGATGAGAAGCACCTCGTTTTGATACTCTTTCAGCGACACGTCTTTGCCTTTCCTGTCCTTGACGGAAAATTCATAAACCGTTTTCATTTTTTTTCTGATATTTTTTAGTTAATAATTTTTTTTGATGTGAAACTTCGTACAAAAGTAGTAATTTATCCAGAAAACGAGAAATCAGACTTCATTTTTTCGCCGATTTTAATGTTTATTAGGGATTTTCACACCGACTTTAGGGTTTTTCCTACGAAAGAATATGGAAAAACGCTTTGCAAGCCGACGAAAATGCCGTAACTTTGCGACAAGAAATCAAAAAAACATGTCTAACCCTTAACGAATAGGAGATTACAATCATGAAGAAACTGCACACAATCCTGACCATCGCACTCTTGGCAGTGCTGTCCATGTCGTTCGCCAGTTGCGACTTTCTCTGGAACGATGACGACGAAATCGCCTACACGCTCGAAGGAACTTGGCAAGGCAATATGTATGTCTCGTCGGAATGGGACGGGCGAGTCTATGACGCCACCTACTCGGAAATCTGCTTCCTGCGCGACCCCTATCGCTATTCGAGCGGCACGGGCTACTGGGTGGATTACTACGACAACTACGGATGGGGCCGCAACTATGTCGCCAACCACATCGAGTGGACGGTTGATTACCGCACCATCAAGGTCTATTTCGTCGAAGAGCGCACGACCATCTGGATCGAGGACTACCGGCTCAACGACAACTATTTCTCCGGCATCATCTACGACGGCTCGAACCGCGTCGATTTCCGCCTGCGCCACGTTTCCTCGCCCAACTGGAACGATTACTACTACGGATGGGATTATTACTACTACGCGAAGTCGAACGAAGCAACCCGCGCTACTTCCGCCGACAGTTCAAACAGCGAAATGATGCCCAAACGCTTCATCCGCGTGGAAAAATAAAGGTTTTTGAATACGAAAAAGAGCCAGATTCACCATCGAATCCGGCTCTTTTTTTACTTCCGCTTCGCAGCAAAAAACTGTTGCATCAGTTCGCGACATTCCGCTTCGAGAACGCCCTGCGTCACCGTGCAGCGAGGATGCAAAGCCTGTGGCGCATAACGCTGGAAACCGCGCTTTTCGTCGGCTGCTCCATAGACCACGCGCCCGATTTGCGCCCATCCGATGGCTCCGGCGCACATCACGCACGGCTCCACCGTCACATAGAGCGTGCAGTCCGCCAGATACTTGCCGCCGAGTTGGTTGGCAGCCGCCGTAATCGCCTGCATTTCAGCGTGGGCGGTCACATCGGTGAGCGTTTCCGTCAGGTTGTGCGCCCGTGCGATGATGCGCCCCTGACAGGCAATCACCGCTCCAATCGGGATTTCGCCCTTCTGTCGTGCGGCCTCAGCCTCAGCCAATGCCATCCGCATCAGCCGCTCGTCTGTTTTAAGTTGTTCTTCTGCTGTCATAAAATACTATTTTTTACCGACTTCAAGATAGTTTTTCAGCGTTTTCACGTAGTCTTCGAAGGCTTTGAGGCCCGTCGGTGTGACGCGGCAAATCGTACACGGTTTTTTGCCCTTGAAGGTCTTTTCCACCTCGATGTAGCCTGCCGTCGAGAGTTTTTCAATCTGCACGCTCAGATTGCCTGCCGTCGCGCCCGTCTGCTCCTTGATATAAGGGAACTCGGCCTCGTCCGCACTCATCAGCAGCGACATCACCGCCAAGCGCAGTTCGGAGTGTAGCAAAGGGTCTAAATTCGGGAACATAACGCCATCCTCCTTAATCATTATTTTGTACGCGAACAATAATACCGGGAACGACAAGCCCGACGACGCCAACCGCAGCCATCACGAAAAGTTGCCGATGGTCAGGGTAATGCAGCGCACCGAAAAATCCTCCAAGACCTGCGACAAGTCCGCAAACCTGAATGACGCGATTTTTGACGACGGCTCCCGTGATGGTCGTTGCAATTCCGAAACACAGACAGATAATGCTCGTGATGCTTCCCATAATAAATACGTTAGGCATGATTAGTTCCCACGACAAGATGCCACCGCCAATCAATCCGAGAATCAGACCGACGGAACCGCAGAAAATGCCAAACGTACTCCATACATAACCTATCGTCTTACTGACGAAAGTCGTTGGTACGGGGTCTTTGTATCTCTCGATAACCCATTCCCCGACATAGCCGATGACCCACATCGCTGCCCAGAGGAAATTCCAGACAGGACCGCCGTAATTTTTCCACAAAAAGGCTGTCAGCAGGGAAAAAACCACGACGAGCATTCCCCACCACATCATCGACCAAGATGAATTTTTCGTAATCGTGCGCTGGCTGCGCTCGATTGACTCACGAATGATTTCCAGACTGCGCTCAGCAGTCAAATTTTTGTTTTCTTCCATTTTTTCGTTGTTTTTTAATTGTTTGAAATTCATTTTTCATTGTTTTCGGCCTTGTCCTCGCCCCTGCAGAAGGCTCGGTCGCAGCCATTTGTGTTCGAATTACGCCGCAAAGATAAATAAGTTTATTTTATAAACCAAATTATTTTGCAAAAAAGTTTTTATTTATAATGTTTTTTAACATTTCGGCGAACAAAAACAAGATTTTCCCTTGATTTTTTCAGAAAAAATCTATTCGGCAATTTGCGGAAACGCTGCAAAAAGTTATGCTGCAATGCTCCGCTCGTAAAGATATCGGGGTGCAAATCCGATTTCGTCGTTCCAATCGACGGTGAAAGGGTCAAGACGGAACGATTTGAAATAATTTAAGTCCTGCAACTTGCGGCAGATGCCTTTCTGCATCAGCGGTGTGAAATCCACCAGTCGCACTTCGCCCGTGCTGAATGTCAGGCGCAACGTGTATTCGCCGAAATACTCTGCGGCAGTAATCTTAAGCAATGGATTCTTTGTTGTCATATCGTTTCTTCCTTTTTTGTTTTATCTTAACGGGTCAATTTTCTTGGCAGCCTCGCTGTTCGACAAATGCTCCCAGTTCTCCATCAGTTCATCGCGATGCAAATCGAGCCACTCATAGACGAGGCGCAGGGCACGACGAGGCAGCGAACCTGTGACAATACCATCCTTGATGGTGATTTCGGCTTCGTAACCGTCGTACCACACGTGGAAATGCGGCGGATTGTGGTCGTCGATATACATATAGATAATGATTCCGTAGAACTTGCTAATCTCTGGCATAGTCGTATTTTTTTTTGTCGTTCGCGGCAAAGTTACAAATATTTTTTCAATTATTGATGTTTTCGACGAAAAATTTGTAATTTTGTAGCCAAATCAAACTGAAAACGAAAATGGCACAACATAACGACATTGGAAAATGGGGCGAGGAGGTGGCGGCGAACTACCTGCGGAAGAAGGGCTACACGATCCGCGACACGAACTGGCGGTGCGGACATCGCGACATCGACATCATCGCGCTCGACGAGAGTCTGCGGACGTTGGTGTTCGTGGAGGTAAAGACGAGGACGCCAAGCTACGTGCAGCGGCCAGAAGAGGCGGTCGATCGGCAGAAAATCCGAAATATCGGACTGGCGGCCAACGCCTACGTGAAAATGAACCGAATCGCGATGCCGCTGCGCTTCGACATCGTCACGGTGGTGGGAAGCGGAAACGACGGCGAAACGCCCGTGATTGAGCATTGGGAGGATGCTTTTAATCCGATGTTGGTTTATTGAAAGGGAGTTAGAGGGAGTTAAGAATGGAAGCGAAGGTAATACGATTGGATGAGGTGGATTCGACGAACCGATGGCTGCGCGAAAATGCAGCGGACGAGGCGGCGACGACGGTCTGCGTGGCTGATTTTCAGACGGCAGGACGGGGCTGCGGCACGAACTCGTGGGAGTCGGAACAGGGGAAAAACCTGCTCTTTTCGCTGCTGATTCGACCCGACGGCATCGAGACGCGTCGGCAATTCCAAATCTCAATGGCGACGGCTCTGGCGGTCAGCGACGCGATGGGCGACTTCGGCATCAAAAACACGCGCGTGAAATGGCCGAATGACATCTATTGGAACGACCAGAAACTCTGCGGAATGCTCATCGAAAACCGCTTGTCGGGCACGGCGATTCGCGACAGCATCATCGGCATCGGACTGAACGTGAACCAGACGGAATTTCGCTTTCCGCAGGCTGCCGACCACGACCCTCTGACAACCGCGAACCCCGTTTCTATGCGGCAGATTCTCGGCCACGACATCGACCGCGAGGAAGTGCTTCGAAGCATCGTCAGTCACCTGAAAATCTGCGCGTGTATGGCCGATTTCACGCGGATGCGCTACAATGCTCTGCTCTATCGGCGCGACGGTCAGCAGCATCGGTTTCGCGACGGCGAGGGCGACTTCCAAGCGGAGGTTCTTGAGGTCGATGAACTGGGGAAACTGCTGCTAAAAAAGGACGACGGACAGGTTGTTTCCTACGGCTTTAAAGAGGTTGCTTTTTCGAGGAGTGAGGAACGAGGAAGGAGGAGTGAGGAGTGATAAGTGATAAGTGATAAGTAATGAGTGATAAATTCAAAAATCAATATTCGTAATCGGCGAAGCCGACAATTTAAAATTCAAAAATCAACATTCAAAATTAAAAATTAAAATATTATGGCAAGATTCAAAAGAATTCTTCTGAAACTCAGCGGTGAGAGTCTCGCCGCAGGCGGTAGCGGCATTGATATGCAACGGCTCACCGAGTATGCACAGCAAATCAAGGAAATCCACGACTTGGGCGTGGAAATCGGCATCGTCATCGGCGGCGGCAACATCTTCCGCGGCCTGAGCGGTGCGAAAAAGGGTTTCGACCGCGTGAAGGGCGACCAGATGGGTATGATAGCGACCGTCATCAACTCGCTTGCGCTCTCGTCGGCGCTCGATGCCGCAGGCGTTCCCAACCAAGTGCTCACGGCCATCCGAATGGAGCCCGTCGGCGAGTTCTACACGAAATGGCGCGCCATTGACGCGATGAAAGCCGGAAAAGTCTGCATTTTCTCGGCTGGCACGGGCTCGCCCTATTTTACGACCGACACCGGCTCGTCTCTGCGAGGCGTGGAAATCGAGGCCGACGTGATGCTCAAAGGCACGCGCGTGGATGGCGTCTATACCGCCGACCCCGAAAAAGACCCGACCGCCACGAAGTTCACCGACATCACCTACGCCGAGGTGCTTGCCCGCAACCTGAAAGTGATGGATCTCTCGGCCATTTGTATGTGTCAGGACAACAACCTGCCGATTTACGTGTTCAATATGGACATCGTCGGCAACCTGCGCCGCGTCATCGAGGGCGAGGAAATCGGTACGCTCGTTCACGCCTAAAACCGCGACAGAATGATGAAACCGCGACATTCCGTCCTCATTCTTCTGGCGCTCATCCTCGCGTCGGGACTGACTGGCTACCACAGTTTTTCGACGACAAGGCAACTCGTCACGCAGGATATGAGCCGAGCATTGGCCCTCGCATTGGAAGAGCAGCAAAGCTATGTCATCAGTGCCGACACGATTCGCGTGTTCAACCGCCATCTGCAACTCGAACAACTGCGCGGAAAGGCTGTTTTGGCGGTCGATACGCGGCAGCGAGGCTTCCGATGCTATGCGAAATGCTCGGCGGCGACGATTTTCTCAATGTCCGACCAACGACCAGCCTCGGTGCTGTGGATGATGGCTGTTTTGTGGGGATTTTTCTGCATTTACCGCCGTCGAAAAGCGCAAATTCAAGCCGTCGGAGCGAATTTCTACGGCGGATTGGGATTTTCCGAGTCCGACGGACGATTTTTCGACGCGCAAGGCAATCGCGTGAAACTCACGCCGATGCAGCAGCAACTGATGGAAATGTTTTTCCGATCGCCCTCGCATCTGCTGACGAAAACCGAGATTTGCGAGGCTCTTTGGCCGAAGAAAGACGATGCCAGCGAAACGCTCTACACGCTGATTCGCAGGCTGAAACCTGTCATCGAACAACATTCTGACTTGAAAATCGAAGCCGACAGAGGACGCGCTTATGAGTTGAAAATCAGATAGTTAGACTTTTGTCAGCGAAATGTCAGACAAATGTCAGGAAAAATTTTTGGCGACCGAAATTTCTCTTCATAATTTTGCGGCATCAAACCAAATGCAACAGAACTATGAAGAGAATTTTTATGATGATTTTTGCGGCGGTTTTCGCGTGGACGGCAACCGCACAAAGTGAAAAAGAAGTGACGCTCGGCGAAGTGTCAGTGAAAGGCGCACGGACGGTGCAGCAAGTCGATGGACAGTGGATTTACCCGACGAAACAGCAGTTGGAAAGCTCGACCGACGGCTATTCGCTGTTGGCAAAACTCGCGCTGCCGCACATCCGCGTCGATGAGGCGATGAACAGCATCACGGCACTCACGAATCTCGGTTCCGTGCAGGTGCGCATCAACGACATCGTGGCCACGAAGGAAGATTTGCTTTCGCTCGATATGCAGGGCGTCGAGCGCGTCGAATTTATCGACAATCCCGGCCTGCGCTACGGCGAAGAAACGGCATACGTCATCAATTTCAAGGTGAAAAAATCCGTCAGCGGCTATGTCGTCGGCACGCAACTCACGAACACGCTGACCGCCGTGAACGGAAACGAATCGGTTTTCGGGAAAATCAACCACAAAAAGAGCGAATTCGGACTGAATTATTCGCTGAACTACCACCATTTCAAGGGCTACGAATACGACGAAAAAGCCGTTTATACCTTGGAATCGGGCGAAACAACCACGATTCACCGCCATCAACTCGACGGAAAAACCAAGAATCTCAGCCACAACGCCCAACTGACTTACAGCCTGAGCGATTCCAACTACGTTTTTCAGGCGAAACTGACGGGCAGTCGCGACATTCACCCGCAAGAAAACCAATGGACGATGGCACTCAACGGCGTTCCCTACGAAAACCGCTCAGCCACGCGCAACCGCACGCCCTCGCTCGACCTTTATTTTCATCAAGATTTCCGTCGGCATCAGTCGCTGACGGGCAATGTCGTAGGCACGTTCATCAAAACGAAAAGCGAAACGGAAAGCAACGAAGGCACTGATTATCAATATCATACAGACGGAAAAACCTATTCGTTTTGGAGCGAAGCCATCTACGAGAACCGCCTCAAGCCCTTCACTTTTTCTGGCGGATTTCAGTTTGCCCAACGCTACAGCCACAACGAATATCACGGCGATTCCGAGGCCATCAACGACCTGCACACGTCCGATTTCTACCTGTTTTCGCAACTGAAAGGCCGACTCGCCAAACTCAACTATATGGCTGGGCTCGGCGCAAGCCGTCGCTACTATCGACAAGCCGAAACGAAGCAAAATTTCTGGCTTTTCCGCCCGAAATTCAGCCTTTCCTACCCTTTGACCGACCGTTTGAAACTGAAATACGCCTTTGAAACCTCGCAACACGTTTCGCGAATCGCCCTCGTCAGCGACGCTTCCATCAAAATCAACTCGATGGAAACGCTGCTCGGAAATCCCGAAATCCGCCCCACTCGCAGAATCGACCACGACCTGCGCCTGACTTATTCCACGCCGCGATTCACTTCCGAACTGCAAGGCTACTACCGCATCAACACCCATTGCAATATGGAAAAATACATCCGAAAAGACGGCCATTTCTACCAGACGCAGACCAACGCCGACAACGAATGTAGCTTTTTCTTCATCCAGAGCTACAACCAGTGGGACATCGTTCCCGATAAACTCACAGCCACGATTTACGGCGGCGTTTACCGCTTTTTCAACTTCGGCGAAGACTACCGCCACACCTTCACGAGCTTCAACGGCGGCTGTTCCCTGCAGGCTTATCTCAATCGGTGGACGCTCGGAGCCTATGCCGACAACGGTTGGAGTTTTATGGAAGGCGAGCATCGCGGACTTCACACGCCCGCGTGGTATTTCACGGCCTCCTATCGCCCGAACAAGTCGCTCACGATTTCGCTTTTCGCGCAGCACCTTTTCAGCCAGCATCCGCTCACGGAAAAGGCGGAAGTCGTGAGCCGCTACATCCAAAAGGAAGTTTCCCGACATCAGCGCGACTACGGCAATATGCTCACGCTCAAACTCGCCTACCGCTTCCATTATGGCCGAAAATACCGCGAAATCAACCGCTCAATGAACCATCAAGACAGCGAAACGGGAATTTTGAAGTAGTTTTGGGGGAAATAAATGGTTTTATTTCCCTTCTATCAACTTGAAAGCGGCATCCATCGCTTCCTCTGCGGGAACAGGAATGTCGGGCAAAATGCCGTGAACTGGGCTGTTGTCGTCTGTTCCGATGAAATAGTAGATTTTAGTGGGAAGTGCTAATTTAAATTTTGGGTGAGGAAGATTCATGTATATGATGTCACCAGAAGTGATGTTCATGCCGCCTGTTTCTTCACCGATGATTGTTCCTATCTTGTAATGTTTAAATATAGCAGCCAACCAACTGGCAGAAGAATAAGTATAGTGGCTATTGAGCAAATAGATTTTTCCTGTGTAGCGAAGGCTATCAGCGTAGGGCTGGCAATATTCTTCCAATGATTCTACATAGGTAAAAATTGTATCGGGGTATGCCAAAACCTTTAAATCCTCTGCATCTATTGTATCTTGAGGATGCTCTTCGAGGAATTTCTCGACCTCTTTACGATATTCTTTTCGTACAGGTTCAGAGATTCGGATGACTACTTTATTGCAAGCACAAAACGGTCGATCTGTCAGATAGCGGCAAATTTCATCACAAACATTAGAATCTCCACCGCTATTATAGCGGTTATCGATAATAAGATGATGGACATTTTCGCTGCGAGCACGGGAAAACATTTTGCTGATAAACTCTTTGAACTCTTGAAAACCCTCCATTACACATTTGTTGAAATGAAAAACCATCACCGAGTCGTTTTTCATTTCGTAACTATAAGGTTCTCGGTACGTTTGTTTTTGAGGTGAGCCCTGCACACTCAATTTTTGTATTTCTTCTTCGTTCAATGCTTTCAAAGAGAGTATTTTCTGACCGTCTCGTGTATTCATTTTCACATGATAAATATCCTCTGGCATATCCAAGTAGAGCCAATCTGTGAGATCGCCCCATTTTTCGAGTAACTGACATCGAAAGAAATCGCGTTCGCCATTAATGTGTTGCAGTGCTTTTTCTACCAGTTTACGGCTTTCTAAACTGTTGATTTTCAGCAATTCATCGCCTTTTTTCAAGGCAATTCCTCCCAAAACCGTATCACGTTTGAGTATCAGCCGATGGGTTTCTGGTTCTACATGAAAGAGCGAAAAATAAGGAAAACGTTTTGCATCTGGTTTCAAAAGCGATTCTTCTATGTTAATCCAAATATGCCCCTGCTCAAAAAGTGCAGTCAAACGCGACAGCTCCAAATGCGCTCGTAACTCTGAAATTTCGCCTTTTGGCAAGCGTTTTTTCGTCTTTTTCACCTCTTTGTAAAACGACTTTTTGCTAAGTCGGGCATACGGGTCGGGGTGAACTTGCTCGATGAGGGAAACCATCGAGTCGATATTCTCGCAAACCTGTTGGCGCGTGAGCGATGTCTGTGCCGTCGAAGCCAACGAAAACATCGTACAGAAAAAAGCTGCGAAGATCCTGCAAATGACAGATTTTTTCATCATGGTTGTTATTTATTTTCAGTCAAATAAGAAAGAGGTGGTTTCGTCGAACTCCTCGATGGCTTCCTGCAATCGCGGATTGTCCTTGCGCGAAATAATCGCCATGAAATTCATCTGTCCTTCCATCGTGCCCTCTGCGGTCTTAATGAAAAAACGCTCCCGGTATTCGTAGGTGTTGAACCATCGCACGAAAAGGCGGTTTCTGGAGGCTTGCTTTCGGTCTTTTGTTTCCGTGACATAAAGCATCACGTCGTTGTTTTGCATAAAAAACTCCTCAATGATGGCCATCAGTGTCTGTTTGAATTTGGGGTCGCCGGGTGATGGCTGCTGCCAGATGTTGATGATGTCGAGTGCGTATGCACCGCTGGGAATGAAAACATCGTTTGACTTGATGACAATTTCGTATTCAACGCCATAATCCGTCATAAAATAGAACAGGTATGGGGACTCCCCGACCTGCTCCACCTGATAAGCGGCATTTCGGTTGATATTTTCAAGATTCAGCGCATTCATAACGAACAAACGGTGGCAGTTTAAACGACTTCCGCCATCCTCGTCTGACGATGTGCCTTGAATCTTCTCTGGGCAGCCTTTTGCTCAGCATCTCGCTCAAGCATGAAAGCCTTGAATGCGGCACGGACTTCCTCGCGTGTCCTAATGGTCTTTTTCATATTCTCCTCCTTATATTTACTTGTTGATGCCGCAAAGTTATGAAAAAACGCCCGAACCGCCAAAGGATTCGGATAAAAATTTTATTTATCGAGGAAATCTTGTGTTTTCGCTATGCCATCGTTTTGTCTGTTAAACATTAAATCCGATGGGTCGTCGTGGCTTCGCCGTCAGTCGGTTTTTGTCGGACTGCAATTCCGCCAACGCCGTGCTGATGGCATCGAGTTGCGCACTCGTCATTTCGTTGATGTCGTTTTGGTCGGCAAGAATGTCCTCAATTTCGAGTTTGAGTTTTTCAAAGTCGTTGCGCAACTGCGCAATGTCGGCAGCAGAATTAGAGGGTGGCAATGAGGCTGCCATGCGGCGAAACTCCGTGAAAGCCCGCATAATGCCAATGTTC
Organism: Prevotella sp.; assembly: GCA_017538195.1. Lineage (GTDB taxonomy): Bacteria > Bacteroidota > Bacteroidia > Bacteroidales > Bacteroidaceae > Prevotella. The sequence continues at coordinate 158 of JAFYJH010000060.1, read as the reverse complement.
ACCTGTATGGCTAAAGGGGAGCGAAGAACACTACTGAGCATCGCCACGCCATTCTCCGTGAAGGCATAGGGCTGATAACGTTGTTTCGCGATGGATTTTGCGATCACATTTTGTGATGACAAAGGTTTAACTTCCTGATTTTCAATGGAATTTGCGGT
>JAFYJH010000059.1 GCA_017538195.1 Prevotella sp. | reverse complement strand
TCTTTTTTCAACTTGAATTTCTTGGTGACGCCCGTCGCCACTTCCTCCAAGGTCAGACGAACTTTCAATCGCAGATCGGAACCGCGATACTGCGCCCGCTGACGACCGCCACCGAAGCCGCTGAAACCGCCGAAACCACCGCGTCCGCCGAAAATATCGCCGAACATCGAGAAAATATCGTCCATCGAGAAACCGCCGCTGAATCCGCCGAAACCGCCCATTCCGCTCAGTCCTTCGAAGCCGAACTGGTCGTATTGCTGACGCTTCTGCGCATCGCTGAGCACACTGTAGGCTTCGGCAGCCTCCTTGAACTTCTCCTCGGCGTTTTTGTCGTCGGGATTGCGGTCAGGATGGTATTTGATGGCAATTTTTCGATATGCCTTCTTGATTTCGTCGTCCGAGGCTGTCTTGCTGACGCCCAAAACCTCGTAATAATCTCTCTTAGCCAAACCTTTTAACCTTTAACCTTTTAACCTTACAACCTTATTGTCCTACCGCCACTTTCGCGTGTCTAATCACCTTGTCGTTCAATGTGTAGCCCGTTTGGATGCAGTCGATGACCTTGCCTTTCTTGTCGTCGCCCATCCCGGGAACCATCGCCACCGCCTCGTGGAAATCCACGTTGAAATCCTGTCCGTCGGTTTCGATTTTGTGAACGCCAAGACCTTCGAGCGTTTTTGTAAACTTCTTGAAAATCAAGTCCATACCGTCCTTGATGGCCTGCGGGTCGTCGGTGTGCGTGTCGGCCAGCGCACGCTCGAAATCGTCGAGCACGGGCAGAATCGCCGCCACCGTTTTCTCGCCGCCGTTCAGGATGAGTTCAGCCTTCTCCTTGAGCGTGCGTTTCTTGTAGTTTTCAAACTCTGCGACCGTGCGCAAAAGTTGGTCTTTCAACTTGGTAATCTCGTCGAGAGCCACGTCGAGCGGGTCTTTCTCGCTGTCAGTTTCAGCCGATTCCTCGCCGGCTTCCAACTCGTCGGTTTCCACCGTGTTTTCCTCTGTCAGACCTTCTTCTTCGGTCGTATTTTCGGCGGTCTGAGCCTCGTTCAGCTCCTCGTTGCCGTCTTCAATCGGAATATTTTTCTCGTTGTCCATAGTTTTTTATAATTTAATGATGATTTCTACACGAATTTTAGCAAAAATCGTGCCAATTCATCACTTATCACTTATCACTCCACACTTCACGCAATCCCATACATCTTCGCCTTCTGCTCCTTGATGGCTTCGTCGTAGATATAATCGTCGTAATCCATCAGTTTGTCGATGGTTCCGCTCGGTGTCAGTTCGATGATTCGGTCGGCCACGGTCTGGATAAATTCGTGGTCGTGCGAGGCGAAGAGAATGTTGCCCTTGAACTGAATCAGATTGTTGTTGAACGCCTGAATCGACTCCAGATCGAGGTGGTTCGTCGGCGTGTCGAGGATGAGGCAATTCGCGTTTTTCAACTGCATTCGGGCAATCATACAGCGCATTCTCTCGCCACCCGACAAGACATTGACCTTCTTCTCGACTTCCTCCTGTTTAAACAGCATCCGACCGAGAAAGCCCTTCATCACAACCTCGTTTCCCGTGCCGTATTGCGACAGCCAATCGACCAGATTCAAGTCCGACTGGAAAAATTCCGTGTTGTCGAGCGGCAGATAGGCCGTCGTAATCGTGATGCCCCATTTATACGTGCCTGCGTCGGCCTCGCGGTTGCCGTTGATAATCTCGAAAAGAGCCGTCATCGCCTTCGGATTGTGGCTCAAAAATACGGTTTTCTGACCTTTCTCGATGTTGAACGACACGTTGTCGAACAGCACCGTTCCGTCGGCATCGACCGCCTTCAAACCCTCCACTTCGAGAATCTGATTGCCCGGCTCGCGCTCCATCGAGAAGATGATGCCCGGATATTTGCGGCTCGACGGACGAATTTCCTCGACATTGAGTTTTTCAAGCATTTTCTTGCGCGAAGTGGTCTGTTTCGACTTCGCAACATTGGCCGAGAAACGACGGATGAATTCCTCTAGTTCCTTGCGCTTCTCCTCCGCCTTCTGACGCTGATTCTGCGCCTGACGAAGCGCCAACTGCGACGACTGATACCAGAACGAATAGTTGCCCGAAAACACCGTCACCTTGCCGAAGTCGATATCGACCGTCTGCGTCGAGACGGCATCGAGGAAATGGCGGTCGTGGCTCACCACGAGCACGCACTGTTCCAACGAACTCAAGTATTCCTCCAACCACTGCACCGTGTCGAGGTCGAGGTCGTTGGTCGGCTCGTCGAGCAGCAGGTTGTCGGGGTGTCCGAACAAGGCTTTCGCCAGCATCACGCGAACCTTCTCGTTGTTCGACAATTCCGCCATCAACTTGTAGTGTTGCGCCTCCTTCACACCGAGGTTTTGCAGCAGTTGAGCCGCCTCGCTCTCGGCCTCGTAGCCGTTCATCTCGGCGAAAGCCATCTCCAATTCCGCAGCGCGGTTGCCGTCCTCCTCCGTCATTTCGGCCTTCGAGTAAAGCACCTCGCGCTCCTTCATATTCTCCCACAGCGGCTGATGACCCATCAAAACCGTGTCCATCACCGTGTTTTCGTCGTATTTGAAGTGGTCCTGCGACAGCACCGAAAGCCGCTCGCCAGCCCCCAGTTCCACCGTTCCCTTGTTCGGTTCCAGTTCACCGCTGATTGCCCTGAGCAACGTCGATTTTCCGGCACCATTGGCACCGATTACACCATAAATGTTCCCTGCCGTAAACTTGATGTTCACGTCCTTGTAAAGTACCCGCTTTCCAAACTGAATCGCGAGATTCGTAACTGTTATCATATTGTTTTTTCCCTATTTGTTTGATTTGCGGGTGCAAAGGTACGATTAAGTGAGCGAAAAACCAAAATTTTTTGAGTTTTTCCGAGCGAGAAACATCAGTGGGTTTATGTCTGCAGAGTCAACCAGCAAGTGCAATTCGGGTGCAAATTTATGAATAATGTTTGAAAAACTCGTCCTTTGGCGTGTTAAAATTCAATTTTTCCCTTGGTCTTCTGTTGATTTTGGCCTGT
>JAFYJH010000011.1 GCA_017538195.1 Prevotella sp. | reverse complement strand
ATGAACCCTTATGATGCGAATAAAGTAACTAAGGCAAATGAAATCTTTGGAAAAATCAAACAAGGAATTCTGTCATATTCTGATTATGTAAGAATAAAAAGTGAAGTTGATGAACTATATGAAGGTCGGACCAGATAAAGGCGGTTTGGGGGGAGATTATATCAGACTAAAAACTACCATTGTAAAATTGACTTAGGCAAATAAGGGCAATTCAATAGATCCGAACATCGGCAATTATCATTGCGCCGACTTCCGCGTTCAATCGCTTGACGAGTTGCGACCGCATCATCGAGAGGTCGTGGCGGAGGGCGGGACTCGTGATTTTTACGTGCAAAGTCTGGTTTTTGATGAATTTTTCGCCGGTATAGCGAGCCACCGTTGCGCCCGTCACCTTTTCCCACGCATCGATGAGCCGTTTCTGGCGAAGCGGCGTTTCGAGTCCTTGCTCACGCAAAAGTTGCTGAAGGATGTCGCTGATGGCTTGGGGTTGTTGTTTGAACATTGTTTTGGATGAAGGATGAAGGATGAAAGATGAAGGGTGTTGGGTGAAGGGTGTTGGGTGATGAGTGTTGGGTGGTGAAGGATTTTATGGAATTTGTTCGGAAATCACGCCGTTTTCGACGCGGAACAGTTTGTAGTCGGTCGTGCCAGAACTGAGAATCTGGTCGAGATGCTGCCGATTGGTGTCGGTAATGAAAATCTGGCCGTAGCCGTCGTCGGACACGAGCCGCACGATTCGCTCGACGCGCTGCGCATCGAGTTTGTCGAAAATGTCGTCCAAGAGCAATAGCGGAGTCGTCGCCGAAACCGTGCGTTTCAAGAAGTCGAACTGCGCGAGTTTCAGCGCGATGACGAAGGTTTTATGCTGTCCCTGACTGCCTTCGCGCCGCACGGGATAGCCGTCGATGAGCATTTCGAGGTCGTCGCGATGCGACCCGTGGAGCGAGTAGCCCACGGCGCGGTCTTTCATTCGGTCGCGCTGAATCACATCGAGCAGCGGACCGCGCTCGCAATGCGACACATAGCGCAGCAAAACCTGCTCTTTTCCGGCGGCAATCTGCTGATAAATCCGCTGGAAAATCGGTATCAGTTCATCGACGAAAGCCCTGCGTTTCTCGTACAGTTTCTCGCCGTTCACGGCCATCTGCTGTTCCCAAATCTCAAGCACGGCGCGGTCGGGTTCCTGTTCTATCCGCAGGAGCGCGTTCCGCTGCTGCAACGCCTTGTTGTAGGCGGAAAGCAGTTCGATATACGAGCGGTCGTATTGCGAAATCACCATATCCATCAGCCGTCGGCGGTCTTCGCTCACGCCGTCGATGAGCAGCGTGTCGGCAGGCGAGACGAACACGACGGGAATCAGTCCGATGTGGTCGGAAAGTCGCTTGTATTCCTTGCCGCCGCGCTTAAAATGCTTTTTCGTGCCGCGCTTCATTCCGCAGTAGATGTTCAGTCGGTTTTCGTCGTCGTCAGCCGTCGTTTTTTCCGAAAAATCATCGCCATATTCGCCTTCGACGACGAAAAAATCCTGCTCGTGATTGACGAGTTGCGAATCGACGGCATTGTTGGAACTTCGGCAGAACGACAGGTAATAGACCGCGTCGAGCAGATTCGTCTTTCCCTCGCCGTTGTGACCGATGAAACAGTTCATTTTCGGCGAGAATTGCAGCGTCGCCTCGCGGATATTCTTATAATTAAGGATGGAAATTCGTTTTAAAATCATAGCTGCAAAGTTAGACAATTATTCGCCGAAAAACGAAAAAATCGGCAAAAAATTTCACCATATCGCAGAATTTCTGTAATTTTGCACCGCTTTTTGGGCAATCGGAAGAAATTTGCTTCCCTTCCATTCTGTAAAACTTAAAAATTAAAATAATGGCAAACAAGAAAAAACAACAAGAAGTTCTCGACATGAACGAGACCCTTAACAAGTCAGAAGCCTTCGTCATCAAGCACAAGAAGGCCATCATCATCGCAGCGATTGCGCTTCTCGCCGTCATCGCAGGTATTTTCGCTTACAAGGCATACTCCGGCCCGCGTGAGGAGAAGGCCAGCACGGCACTCGCCCGCGGTCAGGAGTATTTCAACATGGAGCAGTACGACAAGGCGCTCAACGGCGACGGCGCGAACTACGCCGGATTCCTGAAAATCGCCACCGACTACAGCAGCACCGATGCTGGCAACCTCGCCAATCTGTATGCCGGACTGTGCTACGCCAACCTCGACAAGTGGCAGGAAGCCATCAACCATCTGGAGAAGTACGACACTGCCGACGACGCGATGGTCAGCCCGGCTGCCGTGGCTGCGCTCGGTAATGCCTACGCCCACGTGGAGCAACTCGACAAGGCCGTCAGCACGCTGACGAAAGCCGCTGATATGGCCGACAAGCGTGGCGACGAGGGCGTGAACAACAGCATTGCGCCGACATTCCGCTTGCAAGCCGCTGAAATCCTTGAGTCGCAGGGCAAGAAGGAAGAGGCTCTGAAGATTTATCAGGCCATCAAGGAGAAATACGTGAACTCGGCACTCGTCCAGAGTCAGGAGATTGACAAGTATATCAGCCGTCTTGAACAATAAATAGTCAATTATCAATTGTCAATTATCAATTAAATTGATATGGCTACAGCACTGCGTAATCTGAGCGACTACGACTTCTCGAAAGTTCCCGATGCCAGCAATATGTGCTTCGGCATCGTCGTGTCGGAGTGGAATCCCGAAATCACGGGAGCCCTGCTCGAAGGAGCCGTCAGTACGCTCGAAAAGCACGGCACGCTGCCCGAAAACATCCACGTGAAAACCGTTCCGGGCAGTTTTGAACTGATTTACGGAGCCCACCAGATGTGTCTGCACGGCGGCTACGATGCCGTCATCATTCTCGGTTGCGTGATTCGTGGCGAAACGCCCCATTTCGACTACATCTGCGAGGGTGTGACCTACGGCATCGCCCGTCTGAACGCCAAGAACGAGATTCCCGTCATCTACGGTCTGCTGACCACCAACGACCTGCAACAGGCGAAAGACCGCGCAGGCGGACGGCTCGGCAACAAGGGCGACGAGTGTGCTGTAGTGGCGATTAAGATGGCGAAGTTCTAAGAAGATTTTTTTTCATAAAGTTTTGTTTTTATACGAGGAAGAGGCGGCAATTTTGAAATTGCCGCCTCTTTGCGTTGTTTGGTTTTCTGTTTTTAAGCCTCAGCCGGAGTTTCTTCAGCAGCAGGAGCCTCTTCCGCTGCAGGAGTTTCCTCAGCAGCCGGAGCAGCCTCTTCAGCAGGTGCCTCCGTTGCCGGAGCCTCTTCTGCGACCGGAGCTTCCTCCACTGCCGGAGCCTCCTCGACTTCGGGAGCTTCCTCTGCGACAGCGGCAGCCTTCTTGTCAGCCACCTTCTTCGCAATGGCCTCGTTCACTTTCTTTTCAGCCTCCAACTTCTTGGCGGCAAGGTCTTTCGCAGCCTTCTGGTCGCCCTGACGGACAGCCTCCAGACCCTTCTCCTTGTCAGCCTTCCAAGCGTCGAACTTTGCCTGGGCAGCAGCCTCGTCGAAAGCGCCTTTCTTCACGCCACCGCGCAGGTGCTTCATCAGCAGCACACCCTCACGGCTGAGGATGTTGCGAACCGTATCCGTAGGCTGTGCGCCCACTTCAAGCCAATAAAGTGCACGGTCGAAATTCAACATCACTGTGGCCGGGTTGGTATTCGGGTTGTACATACCAAGCTTCTCGATAAACCTACCATCTCGTGGTGCTCTTGCGTCAGCGGCTACGATGCGATACACTGCGTATCCCTTGTGACCACCGCGCTGCAATCTGATTTTTGTTGCCATTTTTTAATTGTTTTTGATGATTAATAATTGAATTTCATGCTACCATCTCGTGATAGCGGCTGCAAAGGTACAACTTTTTCCCGAACACGCCAAAATTTTCGGCAAATTCTTTTCAAAGTGCCTGCTGAATGTCGGCGAGAATGTCCTCCACATCCTCGATTCCGACGGAAAGGCGAATCAAATCGGGTGCGATTCCAGCGTCGCGAAGTTGTTCGTCGCTGAGTTGGCGATGGGTGTGACTGGCGGGATGGAGCACGCAGGTTCTGGCATCGGCCACGTGGGTGACGATGGCAATCATCTTCAGCGAGTCCATGAAGCGGATGGCGGTCTGGCGATCGCCTTTCAGTCCGAATGCAATCACACCACACGAGCCGTTGGGCAGGTATTTCTGCGCCAGTTGATGGTCGCGATTGTCCTTCAATCCGCTGTAATTCACCCACGCCACGCGCTCGTCGGCAGACAGGAATTCTGCCACTTTCTGGGCGTTTTCGCAATGACGCTGCATCCGCAGATGGAGCGTTTCAAGTCCAATATTCAACAGGAAAGCGTTGTGCGGCGAGGGAATGCAGCCGAAGTCGCGCATCAACTGCGCCGTGAGCTTCGTCATATAGGCCATTTTGCCGAAAGTCTTCGTATAGGTCAGGCCGTGATAGGACTCGTCGGGCGTGGTCAGTCCGGGGAATTTGTCGGCATGGGCTTCCCAGTCGAAATTGCCGCTATCGACGACGCATCCGCCCACCTGCGTGGCGTGTCCGTCCATGTATTTCGTCGTGCTGTGGGTCACGATGTCGGCTCCCCACTCAAACGGGCGGCAGTTGATGGGTGTCGGAAAGGTGTTGTCGATGATGAGCGGAACGCCGTGGCTGTGGGCGATTCGGGCGAATTTCTCGATGTCGAGCACGCGACAGCCCGGATTCGACACCGTTTCGCCGAAAAGTGCCTTCGTGTTGGGTCGGAAAGCGGCTCCAATTTCCTCTTCCGAAGCATCCTGATTGACGAAAGTGCAGTCGATACCGAGTTTTTTCAGCGACACGCCGAACAAATTATAGGTTCCGCCATAGATTTCCGAAGCCACCACGAAGTGGTCGCCGGCCTCGCAGATGTTGAAAATCGCGTAGAAGTTGGCGGCCTGTCCGCTCGATGTGAGCATCGCGCCTACTCCACCCTCGAGTGCGGCGATTTTCCGTGCCACAGCGTCGTTGGTCGGGTTGGAAAGACGGGTGTAGAAATAGCCTGCTTTCTTCAAGTCGAAAAGGTCGGACATTTCATCCGTGTTGTCGTACTTGAACGTGGTGCTCTGATAAATCGGCACGATGCGCGACTCTCCGTTTTTCGGCTCCCAGCCTGCCTGAACGCAAAGCGTAGCCAAGTGTTTCTGTTTCTGTTTTTTTTCCATTTTTTCTTGATTTTGTAATTATTTATTCGATTATTGTTCTAAATTTATTCGATTATTGTTCTAAATTTATTCGATTATTGTTCTAAATTTATTTGAGTTCTAAACAGCGGTCGAGTTCCGACGCAATCGCCTCTTTGTCGAGATGCTGCCCGATGAAGACGAGTTTCTGCATTCGGTCGCCGTAATGCTCGTCCCAATCGCGCTGCAAACCGGGGTTTTGCGCCTTGAAAAGTTCCAGTTCGTGCTCGGGCATCGTGGCATACCACTGTCCAGCGTTGCGGATGCTGACTTGCTTGCCTGCCTGCTCGAAAACGTAGCACATTTCGGGCTCGTCGTGGAACCAACAGATACCTTTTGTGCGAATCACACCCTTCGGCCATCGACGCGCCACAAACTCGTCGAAACGGCTGAGGTTGAAGGCTGCGCGGCGGTAGTAGACAAAGGTTCCGATGCCATATTCCTCGGCTTCGCCTTCGTGGTGGTGATGATGGTGGTGGTGGCAGCCCCCCTCCGAATCCCCAGAGGGGGAGTGATGATGGCAAGACCCACCCCCTGCCCCTCCCTGCTGGGAGGGGTGATGATGGTCGTGGTCGTGATGGTCGTCGTCATCGTGGTGGTGATGTTCTTCTTCGTGATCGTGATGATGGTCGTCATCGTGGTGGTGATGTTCTTCTTCGTGGTCGTGATGATGGTCATCATCGCCATCTTCGTGGTGGTGATAATCGTAATCATCATCGTCGTGGTCGTCGGGTCTTTCTTCAATCGCCGAAATCCACGCTGCCGACGTCGCCACGCTGTCGAAATCGAACAATCCCGTATTCAAAATCTTGTTGAAATCCACGTCGCAGTAATCCGTTTCGATGATTTCGGCCTTCGGTTGCAGCGCTCGCACAATCTTTTTGATGCGCTCCAACTCCTTCGGCGACACCTCCGAAGCCTTGTTCAGCAGCACGATGTTGCAAAACTCAATCTGCTGAATCACCAAGTTTTCGATGTCCTCCTCGCCGATGTCGGGTCGCAGCAGCAGGTCGCCGCCCGCAAATTCGTCCTTCATCCGCAGCGCATCCACCACCGTGACGATGCTATCGACCACCGGCTGACCGTCGTAAACGTATTCAAGACCCATCGTCGGCATCGAGCAGATGGTCTGGGCGATGGGCGCCGGTTCGCAGATGCCGCTCGCCTCGATGACGATGTAGTCGAAGCGGTGCTGCCGCGTGATGTCGCGCAGTTGCTCCACGAGGTCCATCTTCAGCGTACAGCAAATGCAGCCGTTTTGCAGCGCGACCAGACTCTCGTCCTTCTGCCCCACTACTCCGCCCTTTTCAATCAGGTCGGCATCGATGTTCACCTCGCCGATGTCGTTCACGATGACGGCAAACCGAATACCGCGCTCATTGGCGAGAATCCGATTCAACAACGTCGTTTTTCCGCTGCCCAAATAACCCGTGAGCAGCAAAACGGGAATTTTCTGTAGATCCATTTCGTTTTAGTTGAAAGTTGCCAGTTGAGAGCTGACAGTTATCCATTTACTTTCGAATTGCAAAGTTACGAATAAATGCGCAAAGCGAAACATTTTTTCACGAAAAATTTTGAAGTATTTTTTTTGCAAAAACTACTTTTCCCCGTACCGTTTAATCAAACTATAGGCATCGTAGAGGCCGAGTTCGCCGGCTTTGCTGAGGTTTTTGAGGCCGTCGGCCTTGTTGCCGGAGAAGATGTAGGTGAGGCCGAGGTTGAAGTAGGCTTCGGCGAGATTCGGGTTGAGTTGCAGGGCGCGGCGGAAGCCGTCGATGGCGGCGTGGTAGTCTTTTTGCAGGGCGCGGAATGTCGCCAAGTTATACAGTAGGATGGCATTGGATTCGTCGCGACGGATGGCTGCCGAAAGGTCGTCCTCCACGCGCTTGACGCTCATCTGCATTTCCACGTTCTGAAGGCTGCCGTAGTCGGCGAGTTCGTGCAGGCAGAACGCACGCTGCCAATGCGCCAAAACGGAGGTCGAGTCGATGGAAAGATAGTCGTTGAGGTCGTTGATGGCTTCCGAGAAATTGTGGGTTGTGGCGTGGGCGACGGCTCGCTGCAAGAGCAGTCCGAGGGCGGTGGAAACGTCGCGCGAGGCACTGATGGCTCGACTGAGCGAGTCGATGACGGCGAAAATCGCGCCCGACTCGGTTTCATCGAGGGTTTGCGGCTTGCAGACGACGAAAATCGGGCGCATCGGCTTGTGTTCACGGTTGAATTGCTCCAATGCGTGGTCGATGATTTGGAATGAGTTGAGACCGCTGCGGTTGGGCATCAGCGAGAGCGAATACATCGGCAGCAGGTCGGTTTTCACCTCGCGGTTCTGGACACTTCCGCGATAGTCGTTTTTGTATTCTGGCGTCGTCACTTCATCGTCGATAACGACCCATTGGTCGTATTTCTCGACATCGACATCGCTCAATTTTCGCATTTCGCGCAGTTTGTTCTTGCTCCATCGCTGCTGAATGCCGAGATGCTTGTCGAGTTGGGCTTTCGTCACGCGAAATTCGTCTTGCTCGGCTTTCGCCGTCATTCCGAGATTGCGGTAGCACTGCGCCCGCGCCAACAGTCCTGCCCAGAAATTCGGGAAGGTTTCAATGACGCGCGAATAGTCGGCGATGGCGGCCCGATAGTTGCCCGTGCGGTCGAGCAACAGGGCGCGGTTGTAGAGTGCCTGCAGGTTGTTGGGCTCGTGGCGAAGCACGAAATTGAAGTCCTCGATGGCGCGGTTGTCGTCGCCGACTTGCTGGCGCAGCAGACCGCGATTGTAGTGCGAGAGGAAGTTGTTCGGGTCCATATCGATGGCCTTGTCATAGTCTTCCATCGCCTGCCGCAGCCGATTCCGATTGACGCGCACCATCGCACGATACATATAATTATTAACGACGCGCGGCTGGTAGTGAATCGCCTTCGTAAAGGCCGAATCGGCCACCGCCCAGTTCTTCCGCTGCATATTCAGTCGCGCCAAAATCGACCACGAATTTCCGTCGTAGGGATTGCGCTCCAGCGTGCGGTCGAGCCATTGCGAGGCGGTCGTCGTGTCGTTTTCGTTTAGGTAGATTTCGGTCTGCAAGGCGTAGGCCATATTCATATCGGGCCAGCGTCGCACGATGTATTCCAAATCGGCGTGCGCCTGCTCGTTTTCCTTCAGAAAATAGCGGCAATACGTGCGATTGAACCAATATCCGCGCTCGTCGGGACTGAATTTCAGGGCATTTTCGTAGTCGTCGATGGCCTCGGCGTATTTTTTTTGTCGGATTCGACACTCGGCGCGTGCCGCGAAAATTTCGTGTACGTAGGGATTGAGTTCGACGGCCTTGTTGAAGTCGCTTTCGGCACCCGTGTAGTCGTCGAGCATCAGTTTGCAAAGGCCGCGATAGTACCACGGCTCATAGAGATAGGGCTTCGCCGAAAGCGCGTTGTTGAAATGCTGAATGGCGACGACATAGTCGTGGTTGCTCAGCGCGATGCGACCCGAAATGATGAGGCGGTCGGTGTTGTATTGGGCGAGGGAAACGACAAGCGATAGGTGAAAAGTGAAAAGTAGCGACAAAATCCGATGCCGCCACACTTTTTTTTCACGATTATTCCGTTTCTTTTCACTCATCACTTACCACTCATCACTTATCACTCATCACATCCCTCACTTCCTCGCCGCCTTCGTGCGATATTTGCAGTTGTAGCGACCCTGTTGCAACGCCTTCAACTTGCTCTTGATGAGTTGTTTGCGCAGCGGCGAGATGTGGTCGATGAACATTTTGGCGTCGAGGTGGTCGAATTCGTGCTGCATCACACGCGACAGATAGCCCTCGATCCACTCGTCGTGCGGCTCGAATTTCTCGTCCACGTACTGCACTCGGATGCGCGTGTGGCGCGTCACTTTCTCGTGAATGCCGGGCAGCGACAGACAGCCTTCCTCGCTCGTTTCCGTCGGCGACGACTCGTCGATTTCCACGATGTGCGGATTGATGTAAACCTTGCGAAAACCCTTGTATTCGGGCATGTCTTCGCCCAACGGGTCGAGGTCGATGATGGCAAGGCGGATGTTCTTGCCGATTTGCGGTGCGGCAAGTCCGATGCCCTCGGAAGCGGTCAGCGTCTCAAACATATTGGGAATCAGTTCGTCGAGTCCGGAATAGTCGGGCGTGATGTCTTCCGAAACCTTTCGCAACACGGGCTGGCCGTAGGTATAAATAGGCAATATCATTTGACAATTTTACGATTTGACGATTTTACAATTTGACAATTTTCACTTCACACTTCACACTCCACACTTCACACTTCACGACAATCGTCTTTTCGACTCAAGAAAGTCCTGAAGCAGAATCGTCGCACTGATTTCATCGACCAGCGCCTTGTTCTGGCGGTCTTTTTTCTTCAGTCCGCCGTCGATCATCGCCCTGTGGGCCAAGACCGAGGTAAAACGCTCGTCGTAAAGTTCAATCGGAATCGAAGGCTGACTTTTCCGCCAACGATTCACGAACTGCTCGACACGCGCGAAATTCTCGCTCGGACTGCCGTCGGCCTGCCTCGGCTCGCCGATGACAATGCGCTCGACAGGCTCGCGAGCCACGTAGCCGACCAGAAAATCGTACAGTTCAGATGTGGAAACAGTCGCCAATCCGCCAGCAATAATCTGTAGCGGATCGGTGACTGCTATTCCTGTACGCTTCTTGCCGTAGTCGATGGAGAGGATTCTCACACCTTATTTATTATAGAGCAACCAAGCGTCGGGATACTTCGAGCGGAAAGCGTCGCGCGAGCTGGCGGCATCTTCCTTCCTGTCGAAGGTCGAGGCGACCACGCGATACATACCCCGAGAATTCTGAACAATCTGGGCATCGTAGCCCGCAGCCTTCAGCGTGTTCTGAAGACCCTGCGCATTGGCCTGCACCGAGAACGAGCCGACCACGACGCTGAAATTCCGCAGACCGCCGCCGCTCACGAGCGTCACAGCCTCTTGGCGATACGTCGCGTTGTCGTAGTTATCAACTGTCGGCTGCGTCGGGTTCGTCGGCGTCAGCGGCGTCACGACGGGCGTTTCCGTCGTCGTCTGCACCGTGTTAGCCGCCAGATTCGCCTCGGCCTCGGCTGCCTGAGCCTTGTCGTAAGCCTTGCGATAGGCGCTTTCTTTCGATCCACAACTTGCCAGTGTCAGCACTGCGCATAAACCTGCACTCAAAATCAATGATTTCTTCATAATCTTTACTCTATTTTTTGATGATTAAACGATTTCGTCACTAAGACAGGGCGAAATTACGAATTATCTGCCGAAAAACAGGAAAAAAATCGCATAAAGTTTGTTAAAAGTGAAAAAAACAAGCCATTTTAACAAAAAATCACTACTTTTCTTCGTTTTTTTCGCCCAAATTTTACTACATTTGCGAAGTCTTACAGACAAAACGCCATTTTCATTGGCGAAAATGAATATTTATTTACTAAAACAGACAGAAAAATGAAAACAGTAGGTTATTTCGGCGCATTCATCGGCGGAGCACTCGCCGGCGCAGCTCTCGGACTGCTGGTGGCTCCCGAGAAAGGTACGGAAACCCGCACACGCATCACCGATGCCGTGGAAGACTTCTGCAAGAAGCACAACATCAAGCTCAGCCGCAGAGAAGTCGATGACTTGGTGGACGACATCAAAGAGGCCGCTTCCGACATCGTAGAGTAAGAAAAATCATGATGTTCTCCAACGACCGAAACATCGAGACCATCGGCCAGTTGGCCGAGGCCGTGAAACACTACGTCGGGCTCCAGCGCGAGTACATGAAGCTCGATGTCATTGAGAAAGTCGTGCGACTAATCACCGTCATCACCCTGACGGTGGTTCTCGCGCTGCTTGTCATCCTCTTCCTCATCTACTGCTCGTTTGCCGTCGCCCACGCGCTGGCTCCGGCAGTGGGAATGGCCGCCGCCTTCGGCATCGTGGCCCTGTTCTATTTGGTCGTCCTGATACTCTTCATCCTCTTCCGCGAGAAGTGGATCGAGCGTCCCGTCGTCAGATTCCTCGCCAGCCTGTTAATGGAAAAATAATCGCTATGGAAACAACAAGCAAACGCACAGCATCCTATCGGTCGCTCGACGAGATCCGCGACCGCAAAGACCTCCTGCTCGACGACATCCGCCGCGACGACCAGCAAATCAAGGCCCTTTGGGGACAACTTTTCGCCAAGCCTGAGCCGCTCTCCGCGCTCACGCCCTCGAAGCGCATCAGTTCGCTGATGACGACTGGCGCCGGCGTGCTCGACGGCATTTTGCTGGGCTGGAAACTTTATCGGAAGTTTAAGAAAAAGAAGAGATAAAAAGAAACTTGCCCACCTTTCGAGGGAGGGCAAGTTTCGCATTGATTGCCGATTATTTCACGACAACTTTCTTTTTGTTCACGATATACAAGCCAGAGGGCAGGCCGTCTGTGCCTTGCTTCGCGCTGCTTACTTTCGCACCGCCGAGATTATACACGCCCGACGGTTTTTCGCCGACCGACAAGGGAGTCGCTATACCCGAATATTCCTTATAGGTAAAATACCCGGGATTACTCTCTCCGCCGTCGATTCTGGCAAATTCTCCACCCATGTTGTTCCAGTCAAAAGTCGTTCCTGCGCCACCGACAAGTTTGGGGCAATCGTAGAACATATCGTTGGAAGTTGTCACATTCGACATATCCCAAAGTTCACTTGCATAAATCGTCGTCAGATTGGAGCAGCCGCAGAACATGGTGTTCATATCCGTCACTTTTTTGGTGTTGAAGCTACTCACATCGAGGCTCGTCAGATTACAGCAACCATTGAACATATCAGACAAATACAACACATGCTCCGTGTTGAAACCGCTCACATCAAGGCTTGTCAGGTTGGAGCAACCTCCGAACATACGCCACATATCCTTCACTCTGTCCGTCTTAAAACCGCTCACATCGAGGCTTGTCAGATTGGAGCAACCATAGAACATCTGATTCATGGTCGTCACCCTTTCCGTATTCAAATACTCCATTCCCTTGATGGATTTCATATTCTTCCATCCAGCGAAAAATTCACTCAAACTGTTCGGTCGGAAATTGACAAACGACGGGTCGATGACACACTCCGTTACCTCTTCTTTATAATTCGCCCACTCTTTCATATCAGTCAGAATGATTCCAGAACGCTTGTCCTTCTCATTGTCATAATACAAGGTCATTTTTCCATTGTCGAATGTGGCATATCGAATTGGAGCGTTTGGATATGCAGGCTGAATTCCGATAATGGCATCGTCATAAGAGTCATATCCGTACCATCCTTCAGTGCTGTACATCGACACGTATGATTCCGTACCTCCCCATCCCCAATTCGCGTGGAAAAAGCCATTCTCATAGCCGTCTAAAACAAACGCATGACCGAATCCGTCAGAATGCGTAGCATTATATTGTATGGGGCGACCCTCATTCAACTCGTCATAAATCATCTGTTCCCATTCGTCAGAATCGAAAAACCAACGCAAAGGATAACTGAGCATGTCAGTATAGTCAAAATATTGGCAATATGCGTATATAGCATTTCCAGATGATGACCCACTCCAACTTAGTCCATAGTTCATATAAATGGCCGACCCACAGAGTTGCATCAAAGTGGAGATGGCATCATCCTGTTGCTCACTGAAATTATTAACAGTTTCAACTACAAGTTCCCCGTCTTTGATATAAGGATTATATGTGAATGTATATTTCTCCAATATGTTTCCCCAATCAATCGTTGTAACAGGTAATTCAGGCATATCAATCGCTAAATAATCAGTGGTATAGGCAGGAATAACAGCCGTGGTTTGCTTGGGCCATTGCCAATAGTGCATGATTTGTGCCATCGCCGTAGCCACGCAACCGGTTAGACAATGTTCTCCATTGACTTCGGGGCATTTGTTGTTATAAGGATAATTCTGATTAAACCAACAGGTCAGCATCGGACTGATGTTTTTCCTTTCCAATGCCGTCTTTTTGGCGGCTTTCGCCTCTGGATGCGCTCGCAAATACTTCACTTGCTCGGCATATTTTTCCATCCATGCCTGCATATTGCAAGGCATATTGTCGGCATCGAAATGGCTGTCATAAGAGTAGGCAAGCACATCGGGCATCCGCTCCTCACCGCTGATGACGACATAGCCGCCATTGGCTTGGTCGTTGAAAACGTAGAACTCGTCGCGATTGTTGGCAAGAGTCGGCATGGGAGCCTTGCGCGGTGCTTTTCTTGCCGCAGATTGCGTGTTGGCAGACCGATTGAAGAAGGCACTGGCTTTCTCTCTGGCCGCTTCTTTTGTTACATACTGAGCCGACAAGGGCAAATGATTTGCCAACAAAGCAAATATAACACAAATGATACTGATTGACTTTTTCATGACACTATTTTTTAAAACCAACAATGTTATCGTGTCTTTTTCTGAACACGGCGCAAAAATACAAAACTATTTTGTAATAAACGAAAAGAAAAATGGAAAAATGAAAAAATCATTCATTTTTCCGTCAATTGAGGAATATAAAAATGCCATTTCCTTTGTCAATTCATTTATTATTCGTACTTTTGCGGTGAAATTGAAAATGCTGAAAAAATGAAACCGAAAAGACTTTCCATATACCGATTTTTGTTGATTTTCGCTGTGTTTCTTAGCCTGTCGGCGAAAGCGCAGACCGAGTTGCTGACGACTCCGCCGAAATATGAGGTTCGGGCGGTCTGGCTGACGACGCTCAACGGACTCGACTGGCCGAAAACGCTCGCCAACGGTTCGTCGGGCAGCATCGAGCGGCAGAAGCAGGAACTCGTCAGGATTCTCGACCAACTGAAAGCCGCAGGCATCAACGTGGTGCTGTTGCAGACGCGCGTGCGAGCCACGACGATTTATCCATCGGCGATGGAGCCGTGGGACGGCTGTCTGAGCGGCACGGCAGGGCGGAATCCGGGCTACGACGCGCTGCAATTCGCCATCGACGAGTGCCACAAGCGCGGAATGCAGTTGCACGCTTGGGTGGTGACGATTCCCATTGGAAAATGGACGTCGGCAGGTTGTGCGCAGTTGCGGAAACGCTATCCGAGTCTGGTGAAGAAAATCGGTGACGATGGTTTTATGGATCCCGAAAAATCGCAGACGGCGACCTACATCGCCGACATTTGCGAGGAAATCGTCAAGAAATACGACATCGACGGCATCCATCTCGACTACATCCGCTATCCCGAAACGTGGAAAATCAAGGTTTCGCGACAGCAGGGACGACGCTACATCACGGCCATCGCCGAAGCGATTAGTCAGCGTGTGAAACGGCTGAAACCGTGGGTGATGATGAGTTGTTCGCCCATCGGCAAGCACGACGATTTGAGCCGCTATTCGTCGCGTGGATGGAATGCGCGGACGGTGGTTTGTCAGGATGCGCAGGAATGGCTGCGCACGGGTACGATGGACGCGCTTTTCCCGATGATGTACTTCCGCGACAACAATTTCTTTCCTTTCGCCATCGACTGGCAGGAGCGGTCGTATGGGAAAATCGTCGCGCCGGGTTTGGCGACCTATATGCTCGACCGACGCGAGGGAAATTGGCCGTTGCAGACCGTCGCACAGGAAATGAACGTGCTTCGGCAACTCGGACTCGGCCACACCCATTTCCGCAGCCGTTTCCTGACCGACAACACGAAGGGAATCTACGCTTTCGAGCGTCGTTTCAACTCGTCGCCAGCCCTCATTCCGCCGATGACGTGGATGAATGCGACGAAGCCCGATGCACCGAGGGAGTTTCGGATGAGGAAAGAGCCTCTCCCCCCGCCCTCTCCAAATGGAGAGGGAGCCGATGCAACGGAAATCAGCTTGTCGTGGAAATCACCAAATATTAAAAATCTCCCCTATCTTTTCGGAGAGGGGTCGGGGGAGAGACTATTATTATATAATGTGTATGCCAGCCCCGTCTGCCCCGTCGATATTTCCGACCCGCGCAACCTCGTTGCCACGCGCCTGACCGAGCCGCACATTACCTTCTCGTCCAATACTTCCCCTCATTCGGGGGGATTGAGGGGGGCTATCACCTATTACGCCATCACCGTCCTCGACCGCTACGGCAATGAGAGCGAACCGCTGCAAAGCCATCAGCCGACACAGAAGTTCATCCCCCCAGTTGGAGGAAACGAGGGGGACTTTCTCTTCGCTTGCAACGGAAAAACCCTGCAACTGCCCGAAAAGCCTGCGACGCTCGATGCCAACACACTCGCCATCGAAACATTGCAGGGAACGCTCGTCGCCACTCGTCCGTGGCGTGGCGAAAAGGCCGATGTCAGCACCCTACCCGAAGGCTTCTATCAACTTCGTTCACTCGGTCGCAAAGGCATCACCCATAGGCTCGGCTTCTTCCAAATTAAGAGGCATTGAAATCGACCATTTTTCATCGTTTCAAAGACGAGAAATGACTTGAAATCGGGGAGAATTTTCCGAAAAATCTTCTATTTCCGCTTGAGAATCATATAAATGATGACGGGCGCACCGAAAAACGGTGTGACGGCATTGAGCGGCAGGCGGACGCCATTCGTCGGCAGCGCGCAAATCAGGTTGCAGGCCAACGCGACGACCGCGCCTATGAGCAACGTGGCAGGCAAAAGCAGGCGATGGTTCTCCCGACGCAACAAGAGCCGAGCCATGTGGGGAACGGCCAGTCCGATGAACGCGATGGGACCGCAGAAGGCGGTTGTAACGGCGCAGAGCAAGCCAGTGGTGAGCAAGAGGCGATTGCGGACGCGCCGCGTGTCGATGCCGAGGTTCTGCGCATAGTGGTCGCCGAGCAGCATCGCATTCAGTGGTTTGACGAGCACGACGGCTGAACCGATTCCGACGACGATTCCGAGGGCGAAAAGGGGCAAATGGCGCAGCGAAACGCCTCCGAAAGTGCCCATTCCCCACATCACATACGAGCGCACGCCCTCTTCGGTGGCAAGCGAACTGAGCAGCGTGACTGCTGACGACGACAAGTAGCCGACCATAATGCCGATGATGAGTAGCATAACGTGGTTGTGGACGATTCGCGAGAAGAAATAGAGCACCGCCGTGACCGTCATCGCACCGACAAAAGCGGCGGCGAGAATGGCCGTGAAGCCCGTGAAACAGAGGATTTCGGTGGCAATGCTACCGCCGAGCAACAGCATCACCAAAGCGACGGCGAGCGAGGCTCCACTGGTGATGCCGAAGATGCCCGGACCTGCCAACGGATTGTGGAAAGCGGTTTGCAAAAGCAGTCCGCAGACCGCCAACGCCGAGCCGCAGAGCGTGGCTGTGATGGCTTGTGGCAGGCGCGATTCCACGACGATGAAACGCCACGATTCTTTCGCTTCGCCGCGTCCCAGAAGGATGTCGATGACTTCGGAAAAAGGAATTTCGACCGAACCGACAAACAGATTGAGCAGAAACAGCAATACAAGAATGAGGGAAAGGGAAATAAAGGGAAGTGAATGGAGCTTATAGTTCATAGTTCACAGTTCATAGTTCAATTTTTTTATAATATTTCAAACTATCTTTCGGCGAATCGGGATGCAAAAGGATGACATAATCACGCAACAGCCAATCGGGACGGAACGAAACTTCCTCGAAATAAGGCACTTGCAACGAATTGACATAGTAGATTTCACCCTCTCGAAACGCCTTGAACGCCTTGTAGCCGTGATGTTCCGTCGCAAGCATTTTTCGCGTCAGCGGCATTGCGCCCGTGTAGTTGAAAATCCAGACATCCGCGTCGCCAGCCTTGTCAAGCACCGCCTCAAACGACAAGGGAATACTGCCGCTGTGCTCGTCGTCCGCCCAAGCATAATCGCCGCCGGCATCGGCAATCAGCCGCCCCACGCTGCTTCGTCCGCCTGCCACATACCACGTGCCGCCCGTCAGTCGCTCGGTCAGAATCGAAAGCCTTTTCTCGCTCCTCGTTCCTCGCTCCTCACTCCTCGACAAAGAAAAATACTCCCTCTCCACCTCCGCAAACAGCGAATCGGCGCGTTGTTCACAGCCGAAAAGCATCCCATAGAACCGCATCCATTCCGCCCGACCGAGTGCCGAAGTTTCCATATATTCGGCACATTCGACAATCGGCACACCGAGTTTCTCCAACTGCCCGTAACCACCGCTATTCTCGAAAGGCGAAAGAAGAATCGCGTCGGCATCGAGTTCGACGATTTTTTCGATGTCGGGAGCCATTGCGTCGCCGCAATCGACAATCCGACCATCGTTTTCGAGCATCACGCGCCGATGGATTTCCGGCAACAGCATATACTTCAAATCCGCCACGCCTGCGATGGCATCGTCCGCATTGAGCATCAGCAACAGCGAGGCGTGAGCCGTGTTGAAAACGACGCTGCGCTGCAACGGAACGCGCACGACCGTGCCTTCCGACGGCGAAAAATCTGCGCCCTTCGCCACGAGCCAATACGTGTGCAAAACGCCCTCGCCCCAAGGATTCCGCAGTTCGACCTTCGTCACCGCCGAACCGCGCACGATGACGATGTTTTCCGCGTATTTCAGGCGAATCGTATCGCCCTGAAACGCCGTTGTCGCCACCCTTCCCTGCCGACACGCCGACAAAAGCATCAGCAAAACGGAACACCAAACGAAAATTTTCTTCATATCAGCCGCGAAAGTACAAAAAATATTCAAAACTCGTCGGATTTTCACTAAAAAAATAGTACCTTTGCACTCAAATTATTAAGAATTGTACCATTATGATTAGCAAGGAAGAAAAAACATTGGAAGAGAAGAGAAGCCTCAATTTCATTGAGCAGCAGGTGGAACAGGATTTGGCCGAGGGCAAGAACGGCGGACGGATGCAGACGCGATTCCCGCCGGAGCCTAACGGCTATCTGCACATCGGGCACGCGAAGGCGATTGCGCTGGATTTCGGACTGGCCGAGAAGTACGGCGGCACGTGTAACCTGCGATTCGACGACACGAACCCTCAGAAGGAGGACACGGAATACATCGAGAGCATCGAGTACGACATCAAGTGGCTCGGCTTCAAGTGGGCGAATGTTTTTTACGCCTCGGACTATTTTCAGGATCTCTGGGACTTCGCCGTGTGGCTCATCAAGCAGGGTCGCGCCTATGTGGATGAGCAGAGCAGCGAGGTGATTGCACAGCAGAAGGGCACGACGACGAGCTCGGGCACGAATTCGCCCTATCGCGACCGTCCGGTGGAGGAGAATCTGCGGTTGTTTGAGTATATGAACAGCGGCGAGTGCGAGCCCGGAACGCTTGTTTTGCGGGCGAAAATCGATATGGCGCACCCGAATATGCTGTTCCGCGACCCGTTGATTTACCGTGTGCTGAACATTCCGCATCTGCGCACAGGTTCGACGTGGAACGCCTATCCGATGTACGATTTCACGCATGGTCAGAGCGACTATCTCGAAGGCGTGACCCATTCGTGGTGTACGCTGGAGTTCGTGGAGCATCGGCCTTTGTACGATTTGTTTGTCGGATGGATGAGAGAGTGGCTCAATGAAGAATTAAGAATGAAGAATGAAGAATCGGCGGGAACGACACCCGAAGCAAAAAATAATTCTTCACTCTTCACTCTTCACTCTTCACT
>JAFYJH010000058.1 GCA_017538195.1 Prevotella sp. | reverse complement strand
GTAGAGCGCCATCAGCGACTGGTTCGAGCAGATGTTCGACGTGGCTTTCTGGCGGCGGATGTGCTGTTCGCGAGCCTGCAAGGTCAGCACGAAGGCGCGTTGGTCGCGGTTGTCCTTCGTCATTCCGACGATGCGGCCCGGCATCTTGCGGATGAGTTTTTCGGTGCAGCACATATAGCCGACTCCGGGGCCTCCAAACGACATCGGAATTCCGAGCGACTGACCGTCGCCGACGGCAATGTCAGCACCCCATTCGGCGGGCGTTTTCAAGATGGCGAGGTCGGCGGCGACGCTGTTGATGATGAACAGTGCCTTCTGCTCGTGGGCAGCGTCGGCGAAGCCCGTGAAATCCTCGATGATGCCGTAGTAGTTGGGCGCTTGCACGACCACGCCTGCCACCTCACCTTCGTTCAACTTGGCGAGCAGGTCGTCGCGGTCAGTCACGCCGTCTTTCTGGGCGATTTTCACGATGTCGATGCCGTGGAATTTCGCGTAGGTTTCGACGACGCGCACGGTTTTCGGATCGACCGTCTCGGAAACGAGCACTTTCGTGGCTTTTTTCGCGTTGGCAAACGCCATCATCACGGCCTCGGCGGTGGCAGTTGCACCGTCGTACATCGACGCATTCGAGATGTCCATTCCCGTGAGTTCGGTCATCATCGACTGGAATTCAAAGATGTAGTGCAGCGTACCCTGTGAAATCTCCGCCTGATACGGCGTGTAAGAGGTCAGGAATTCCGACCGCTCGATGAGATTCTGCACGACCGACGGTGCGTAATGGTCATAAACGCCTGCACCTGCAAAGCAGGTGAGCGGCGTGTTGAGCTCGGCCATCGACTCGAACAGCCGGCGCAACTCAATTTCCGACTGGGCCTCTGGAAGGTCGTAGTCCTTGCCGAAGCGGATGCTGTCGGGCACATCGGCGTAGAGGTCGCCCAGCGACTTCACGCCCGCCACTTTCAGCATCGCCTGCAAGTCTTCGTCGGTGTGGGGAAAAAACTTGAACATAATTGACAATTGATAATTGATAATTGACAATTATTTTGCGCAGAATGCCTCGTAAGCGGCAGCATCCATCAGGTTGTCAAGTTCGCCCTTGTCGGAGAGTTCCACCTTGATGATCCAGTTCTCGAAAGCGTCTTGGTTGATGAGTTCGGGCTCGTCCTCGAGGGCTTCGTTCACCTCGACAACCGTTCCGCTGACGGGCGAAATCAGGTCGCTGGCGGCCTTCACGCTCTCCACTGCGCCAAATTCCTCTTCGGCACTTACTTCGTCATCGACATCGGGCATATCCACATAGACGATGTTGCCCAACGCGTGCTGTGCGTAGTCGGTGATACCTACGAAGGCGAAGTCGCCCTCAACCTTTACAAACTCGTGTGACTCGCTGTAATAGAGTCCTTCAATTACTTTTGCCATAATTTTTTGATGTTTTAAGCCCCCTAAGTTAGGGGGATGGGGGTCTGAACAAATATTCTTCGCCCCAGTTAATAATTATTGATTAAATAGTTGTTTTTGGGGTTATTAAAGGGAAGTGAAAAGGAAGTGAAAGGGGAGTTTAAGGGGAGTGAAAGGGACAAATGCCTTGACTATCGTCCTTTTTACTTCCTTTCCATTCTCTTCCATTCCTTTCTAATCCTTTTTATAATGTTTATCATAAAAACGTTTTTTCACGACCACACCCGGGAAGGTCTTCTTGCGAATTTGAATCTCAAGTTCCGTTCCGAGTTTCGCGTGAGCCGTTTCGACGAGAGCCATACAGACGCTCTTATCGACCGACAGACAGTGATAGCCCGTCGTCACTTCGCCGACCTGCACGCCGTCCTTCAGCACCGCATAGCCGTGACGC
>JAFYJH010000010.1 GCA_017538195.1 Prevotella sp. | reverse complement strand
TCCAAAAGAACCTGTGATTCCCACTCGAATTTGGCATCAGCAATTATTTCTGGCACATCAAGGTCTTCGTCAAAAAGAGCACCATCAAGACGACAACTGTCAAGCTTCCTGTTAAGATCATTCTTAATAGCCCAGAATGCCTCCGACAAATCATTCGTTTTGTCATATTCGGAATCAGCATCGAGCGCAAAACCCCTGAATTGGCATTTTGCCTCTTGATAGTCCGAAGCCAAACAATTCGGATGATAATACAAAAGCGAAGGAGGCACTTTCTCACGGTTTTCGGGATGCACCATGTAGTCCAAAATGAAATCATTTTTTAGGTCAAGTTTGCCAACCTCACTTTTCAAATAAGGGGCAAAATATTTGATGACAGCATCGTCGAATTCATCTGACAATTTCGGAAAATACAAAAATTCATAGCCACCATCGGCAAAAAAGCCGCAAATAGCATCATAGTTTTCAAGAATATAACGATTTACCGCTTCGTCATATTTCCCTTCTGTGTAAATAATCTGCCTTGAATCCTGTTGGAACGGCAGTTTTTTCAGACCCAAAGTAAAGAACATAAGATAAACGCTTTTAAAATTTCAACCGCGAAGATACGAATATTTTTCCGTATGACAAAACTCGACGGCAGAAAAACAACGTTTTTATCCTAAAATTGTTCTTCATGGAAAAGTTTTTCTTCCTTTTTCTTCTTCATTTTCTGCAATTTCTTAGTGGCATCTTCAACAATCGCTTTAAAAATCTTATCATCTCTATACCAAAGACTTTTCGACGCATAAATTGGGTCCTTCAGCATTTTTTCTATCTCGGTTACGGCTTTCAATATAAACTCCGTGCTGCAAATGGGAATCTCGCCATGAGGCGAATAGGTAGCTAAATATTCCTCCGAAGGATTCATCAGCCCACGCCTCTTGCACACAAGCCACGCAACCGTTTCCGCTTCAAACTCACGCTCCTTGAGCGTCAGCGTTCTCATCTTCCTTACATCATAACTCAGGTGATTGCAAAACAAATGGCCCAACTCGTGACAGATTGTGTGAAATTTCTCCGTTTTCGTTTGTTTATGGTTCACGCTAATAAGAAATCTTGCCTGAGTCGTAACAACATCAGTTTTATTCAAAGGAACTTTCATTTCCTTTAAATACGGCTTGATATATCCGCCATAAGTATTCGATGCCAAAAACGAATCATCTAAATATACACCGTAAGAAGGCAGGTTCTGAATCAAAGTATTAAGGTCACGTTCATCTATCGACCCCTGAATTCCCTTCAGCCCGCTATCCCACATTTCCATCAACTCGGTTTCTTCCTTTGCCATTTCGCCGGGAATAGGTTCCGTGTCCGAGAAATCGAACAGACACTGAACCGGCCCAAAGTTCACCAGAGTTATCAACTGTTGGGCATTGGGTTTCGGCCTCCGACCATATTTTTTCCACTTCCTGCCAGAAAAAACAAAAGTTGCGCCGGGTTTCTGCATCTCCACAAGCATCGCATTGTAAGGAGCAAGATAGTGGAATCGTCCCACGAAGTCGAGCATTTTCTGAAATTCGCGGCTTTGTCGATGTTCTTTTACAAGGAACTGGAGTTCGTCGATATTCTCCTTGAACAGTTTTTCTTTCTCATGTTGATGTAAAATTTCGTCATAGACAAATTGGCAGAACCAATCCTTCATTTCAGATTCAGAAACGCCATCAACGATTTCTGGCGAAAGCATATTATGTTTCTGAGTGAAAGCGACCTGATACAACTCTTTATAAATCGCCTTGCAATGTGGACAAATAGCCAGTCCGAGGTAGTCCATCATCGCAATGGCAAATTCTCGAAACGACTTAGTCTCGAAAATGATACAAAGGGCATACCCCCTCGCATCGTTAAGGTCTTTTTCGGAAAGTGGCTTGATGTTAGCCTCCAATTCCGACAGTCTGTTAGCTACCTCCAGTTCAAACTCTCTGTACTGCTGTTCAGACAGAATGCAAAAATCGTTTTCTTTCATAATCTTCTGATTTTTGCTGCAAAGATAGCGACTAAATCGGAAAAATGCAAGACTTTGCAAGGGTTGCAAAGTCAAAAACGGCTCTAAATCTGCGAATGGCATTCAAAATTGCTATCCTAACAAGCCTATTATGAACAAAATAATAAATATGATTGTAAGAATTAACCTTTTAACACTTTTACTCATTATGAAATTCTTCCAAAATTATTTAGTTTAGAATCTACGAGTTCGTCCTTTAGGTAAATATGACCATCTTTCTGATTAAAAGATAGACTTATGTCATTTCCTGACAATTTTACTATTTCACTACTCATCCAAATTTTAATGTCATCGGCAGTCATTACTAGATATTGATTAATAGGAATACCTTTTTTCGTTGCTGTTCTAATTACAACAATATAATAGCAATTATTATTACAATATTTACTAAAACTCTTTTCTTTTATCTTAATAGCAAACCCCGTGCTCTTTAACGTAACTGTCTTAACTTGTATGTAATAAGTCCTCTCATGACGAATTGCCACAACATCAACTCCCTCGTCCACCATCATCCTTGACACATTATAGCCTCTAAATAGAAGTTCGCTACACACAGCCATCTCTCCTGCAGAACCGACATAAAGGCTATTTTCTACTGACACTTTAGATGGTTCAACAGGCGTTATGGGTAACCGATCTTTTTGCTTCTTAGGTTTCCTAAGTTTATAAATTCCCTTCTTATATCCTCCCCTACCATTAGAAACGCGCACGATTATCGATTCAGAATCTTGAACTTTTTTACCCTTTACCATTTTGGTAAGCATCCCATTAATTGCTGCGGCAACCTTGGGTCTAAGTTCATCTCTATTTTTATCTTTGAAATCAGTTATATGTTCACAAATTTCCAAAGTAATAAAATCCAAATCCATTTCCTTGTTGGAATAGTCCATACTTCGTAAATTGAAGATGTCCTCAATAGCTTCTCTTACTGTCATAATATATCGTTTTTGGTTTGTATAAAAAACATTTGTGGCGCAAAAGTACAACAAACTTTGCAACTCACAAAACTTTTCCATAAAAATTTATGTCTGCAAGCCTTGCAAAGATTTTTTCTCGTGATTTTGTTTGCTGTATAGAAATTAACTTGTTAAATTTGCACCACGAATTGGTAGTAGGCTTCGTGCCGGGCGTTGTGCCAAAACCATTTGTGACTGCTTTCCCACTTATGTGGTTAAGCAGTTTTCCTTTTTCTTCGGAACCAAAACATATTGACTTTACATTTATTCTTATTTCTGTTACCATATTGTGTTGTTATTATTATCAAAAAATCCTGTCGCAGTTGCTTACGGACCCTCATCTATCGGTGGGTGTAGGTTGGACTACGGCAGGAAATGGCATCTACAAGGCAATAGATAGGGCTGTTGGGTGTGTGGTACCCTTCATCTGTAGTCTGAATATAGAAGGAAAGAGAAACTTGATGGAGAACGTCAGGTACTTCTTGAGTGTTATCTCTCGGTATTCTATCGTAAAAGATTGTTTCTGGGAATGGTATCAGGATGACGATGACGAAGAAGGGATTGACCTTGTCTGGGATTGGAAATATGTAAAAGGCAAATTCGGCATTGATATTAACAATGGTCATGGGTTTTGCTTTGAGTTAGGAAGTAGTGGAGGTTCATGGTGTGGAGGAGAACCCTACTGATGGTTCTTAAAAGAGCTCCAGAACAGAAGGCATTTCTACGCAGGCTTGATTCCTGCGAACATCCAACTATCCTGAAGCCGAAACCTTATCGCTTCAAACCGCAGCGTCTCAGCCTCACGGACGAAAAGGTTTCTAAGTAGGCAGTGCACTACACGGCTCGACCATAGTGCTTTTATAAAGAGAATGGAACCCTTGTATCTCTTCTGCCTACTATATTTGAAAGGGTGCTTCTGGCGGTAATACAGACATCGATCCAGAACCTTTTCAGGCAAGCAGAATGGCACAGCTCCTCTGCAAAACACCCATGAAAGACGCTGATGCCGTCTAACACCCCCATCAGCCAAATGAAGAGGCGGGGCTGTCGCCTCTAATCTTTCCATTGAGATTAAAACAACATCTGTGGACGGTAGCACCACAATCAGTCCTGCAATTAAACAGCCGGCAGACACCGAAAATTTCTGCTCTTGATGTTGTTTTATTCCGCCTGCAAAGGTAAGAATTATTCGGGAAACAAACAAAAAAATGAGGATTGCAAGCCTTGCAAAGATTTTTTTCTCGTGATTTCCATTGCGCGTGTCGGATTTTTCACTACCTTTGCCCTCAGAAGATTGTGTAGGAGCGTTCATGCTGGTCGATGGGGTTGTGCCGCTTTGTTCCCCTAAGAGCGATGCTTCAGCAGTTTCGGCAGATTGCTTACCCGTAGTATGGCGGCTATACACAATGTTTTCTTGCACCGTAGGTTGTCTTGAAGATGCCTGCGGTGTTTACGTTTCTAATCTTTGAAGATTTCCTCTATCGGAGTTAGCGTCTCTCCATCGACTGGACGGCGGTGAATCTTGCTCAGCTTTTCCTTCACCCTTTTCATGAACTCGTTGTTTCGTTTCTGTTGCTCTGTCATAGTTTAATTCTTTTTGTGATGTTGTTTGTTCATCTCAAATAGGCTTCACAATGCCTCCATTTTCCATCTCCAAACTGATGCCAAAAAGCATAGTACAAATCAATGTCTTTTGGCAGGATTTCGCGTATTTGCTTCGCATACTCATATCCTCGATTTATCCACTCTTCCATACCTTCGGTTGTGAACTGAGCCACATCAGTATATGGGTCGTATTTGTCAGCCTGCATAAACCATTCTTTCAGACCTTTTAAAGATGACAAAGAATACTCATCGTCCCCGATATAGAACGACTCATAGTCACCTATTGCTGCGTCTTCATCATCCCAAAGGAGATACGAGAAGGTGTCTACTTCCATAAAAACAATATGGTTTTTCATATGCGTTCTAATTCTGTTTACTATGTTTAAAAAGCCAAAGATGGAGCCTCCATCGTATAATCCAACGGCCTATACTCTACGTCCCAAACGAATGGTGCAACCCATCCTTGACTCGAAACCACATCCGTTGCAAGACCTGTGAGAACCGGCGGAGGATTTCTTGAATTTGCATACGAGGCTTCGTCAAGAGTTGTACTCATTTCAAAACCTCTCCCACGTAAGCAATTCCGCCTGCAAAGGTAAGAATTATTCGGGAAACAAACAAAAAAATGAGGATTGCAAGGCTTGCAAAAAATGATTTTTCGCAACTTTTTCATAAAAGTCTAAAAAACGATTCGACAATTTGCGAATTTCATTTTTTATTACTACCTTTGCAACCGGAATTAGAATCTATATAATCAACAAGACCGCCAACAACATGACATCGTCATTGCTGATACATCCCGGGGAAATGATCAAGGACGAAATCATTGCTCGCGAAATCACCCAGAAAGAACTCGCCAAACAAATGGGCGTTTCATACACCGTTTTCAACGAGATACTCAACGGTAAGCGGCCCGTCACGACGGAATACGCCCTGTTGCTCGAGGCCGCTCTCGGCACGAAGGCAGAAATCTGGATTGGACTGCAAGCAGCCTATAACATGCAGGCTGTCAAGCAAGACAAATCGTTTATGAAGCGACTGGAGAAGATTCGGAAAATTGCGGCGGTGTTTTGATGACTTTTTAAATACAAACTTTTTTTATACCTTTGCCAAAAATTTTGGAATTGACAATGAAAAAGACGATTTTTTGCGCTGTTGCAGCCCTGATGATGATGGGTTGCCAGAAGAGTATCGAGGACCGCGCCGAGCAGGAGGCTCGCGACTACACGCGGAAGTTCTGCCCCACGCCGGTCTATAACCACACGCGCACGGACAGCCTCGTGTTCGACCGCGCCGAGCGCACGTTCATCTATTATTGCACGCTGACCGACATCATGGACGACGCCGCGCTCATCGGGAAAAACAGCCAGACACTGACCGACGGACTGCGGCAGTCGATTCGGGAATCGACGGGGCTGAAAATCTACAAGGACGCGGGAATCAGTTTCCGCTACGTGCTGCGGTCGGAGAAGAATCCCGAGGAAATCCTCTACGAATCGACGTTTCAGATGTAGTCGGAAGGCATTTCCGTCTGACGAAAAAACTTCCGCCCGACTCGTCGCGAGCCAGACGGAAGCCTGATGCATCAAGTGATTAACTAACTCTGTGTTATAAAGAAATTTTATTGAAGTCGGAAGGTTACGGGAATGGTGTATCTCACGCGCACGGCATTGCCATTTTGCTTGCCGGGTGTCCATTTCGGCATTGCGTTTACGACGCGAAGAGCTTCGGTTTCGAGTTCGTGTCGGGCGGATTCTTCCGCTGTTTCAACTTTCGTTACGATGCCGCCATCTTTCGGCACTTGCACCAAGACCAAACTGTTGGATCTCACGACTCTCGCATTTGAAATCGTTCCGTCTTTTTCGACAATGAATCCGACGATGACACGGCCTTGCTCACCGCTTTCTTGGGCTTCTTTCGGATAGCGGACATTATAGGAAATGTATTCCATCAGTGCCTTGGCACCGCCCGGAAATTCAGGCATCTTTTCAACGACTTCAAAAATTCTTTCCTCGGAGGAAGACTGCGCCGTTGGAGCATCGGCAGGGCTGAGAGCCGGAGCCGCTTGTCCGTCAGTTTTCGTGGCAGACCCAGTCAATTTGAACGAAATCGGCACGTTGTACTTCACTCGCACGGGCTTTCCTTTCTGCTTGCCGGGTTCCCATTTCGGCATTGCGCTGACGACGCGAACTGCCTCTTCGTCGAGTAGCGGATCGACACTCTTCACCGTCTTTATTTCGGTCAGCGAGCCGTCTTTTTCCACGACAAAACTCACCACGACACGACCCTCAACACCTTTTTTCTGGGCTTCCACAGGATATTTGACATTTTTCTGTAGAAATTCTATCAGAGCCTTGTCGCCGCCTGGGAATTTCGGCATTTCTTCGGGAATCTGCATCACAGAATCGATTGCGACTGCTTTTTCAGACACATTCGCGCCTTTCGTCGTAATCATAATTACGCCGTTGGCACCCTTGCTGCCCCACAACTTCGTGGCAGTTTCGCCCGTCAGCACCGAAACGGCCTCGATTTCTTCTTTTACCAACGCCTCAACGATTTCTTTCGAGGCAATATTGCCATCAACGACATATAATTTTTCATCGTCAGACTTCAAATTCACATCGATGAAAGGTTGCTTGTCACCTTCGTCATTCACGGCAGTTTCCGGCGCTTCCACCACTTTATAATCTATCACTGTTTTTGCCGTTGCCGCCAACGAAATGGCCACAATGGGTACGATGTAGAGCAATTTCGCCCAACTGTACTTTGAAGATTGATTTTTAGTCATCATAATTACACGTTTTGAAACGATACTCGACAAACTGATTCCGTTGGCGACGGAGTATCCGGCATCGCCAGCAGCCTTTTGAACCAACAAACTTAGGTATTGATAAGCGTTGAATCCTTGAGAGAGTACCCTCGCGTCGGCCTCATACTCGTGGACGATGCGCAGGTCTTGCCTGAGCAGCCAAACCACGGGGTTGAACCATTGCAGGGCTACGATCAAATCGACAAACAGCATATCGACCGAATGGCGACAGGCCACGTGGCCGCACTCGTGCGCCAAGACGATGCTGTGGCCGCGAGCACCGTCGGCAAGGTCCTCTTCGTAGTCCTTGCGCGACAACACCACGCTTCGCATCCAACTAAAAGGCTTTACGTTCTCGTCTTCCGCAACGAAGAGTCTCATTCCGCCCACGTTGTCGTGGATATACGACGGCATCGGCACTTCCCGACAGCGGGCAATCAGTCGGCGCACGCTCAGTATATGAACAGATGTACGCGCGAGGCAGAACGCCACGCCGAGCAGATAGACGACGGCGAGAGCGGTGGCAGGCGTGTTGGAAGGCTCGTCGGCGACGATTTCCCCGACCTCCGGCACGCCCACCGAAGCCATCGGCTGCGGCATCGAATCCACTTCCACAGTTCGATGCACCGTCACCACGCACAGCGGCAGGGCCAGCGAAAGCACCACCGAGGCCAACAGCACCGCCCGATTGAGCCGGTGGAAGGTCTCGCGAGCCGCCAACAGCCGATAGAACATATAGAACACAGCGATGAGCAGCGCGACTTTCAGGTCGTAGAGCAGGAATGTCGTCATTTTTCGGGCTTTTTAAGCGTCTTTTTTCGTCTGAATCATATCGATGAGCGCTTGCAACTCATCCACCGAGATTTTTTCCTCGTTCACAAACGAAGAAACCACGTTCATGTACGAACCCTTGAAGTAGTTTTTCACCGTGTTGGCGATGGTCTGCCTGCCAAATTCCTGCTCGCTGATGAGCGGATAGTATTGGTAGGTCGTGCCATACTGCTTGTGTCCCATATAACCGTTTTTCTCCAATGTGCGCACCATTGTCGAAAGCGTGTTGAAATGCGGACGCGGTTCGTCGTAATGCTCAAGCAGGTCGCGGATGAACATCGGTCCGTGCTGCCAGTAGAGCTTCATAATCTCTCGTTCTCTTTTAGTTAGTTTCAGCATAGTTTTTTTAATTTTAGTTACTAATAAATTTTCAATTCTCATCAATACCTGCTGCAAAATTAACTAATTAAATTTAATCCGACAACTATTCTGATTAGTTTTCGATTGTTTTTAAGTAGTTTTAACTTTTAGACAAGTAAAAGTAGAGAAAAAGAATCGTTTTTTAACATTTTTATTCCCACTCGATGGTTGCTGGCGGCTTCGACGAGATGTCGTAGCAGACGCGGTTCACGCCCTTGACCTTGTTGATGATCTCATTGCTCACCCAGTGCATGAACTC
>JAFYJH010000057.1 GCA_017538195.1 Prevotella sp. | reverse complement strand
ATGACGTAGTCATACGCGGCTTTGATCAGAATGCTGTTATAAGTGAAATCCGTGTGTTTCGGGCCGTAATGCATATCCAGAGATCCGAGGGGGGCGGCAAAGACAGGCGCTTTAAAACGATGACCAAACATCTCAAAGGATATGTCCGGCGTTACGTTTGGCACCAGAGTATCCATGTTTACGCATATTTCCTGCCACTTGTCAAAGTTACGTGCAGCGACGTTTCCGGGATACTTGCATCCGGGGCCTGGCATGGCATTTCCGCATGCGCGGCCGTTGCATACGGGACATGCCTTGCAGTAGGGACCGATACAATCTCTTGCGGCGGATAAAACTTCATTGTAATTCATCATGACACTCCTTGTTAAATTAGAGATTTGGATCTATACGTCTAATTGTTTGTGTAATCTTGCATATTATCTATTATCCAATATTTCTTCCGGCTTGTCAAGCCCGAAGCCGTCGAAAAGCCTGCGGAAGATCCGAAAATCGACGACGCGCCCGTTTTCAAAGTGCAAATCAGCACGGGCAGCAAGAAACTTTCGCCCAACGACCGCCAATTCAAGGGACTTCAGAATGTCGAATACTACGAGGAAAACGGCGTCTATAAATACACCGTCGGCTCTTCGACCGACTACAACGCCATCGCCCAAAAGCGCAGGGAAATTCTCGACAAATTCCCCGGCGCATTCATCATCGCCTTCAAAAACGGAACGAAAATGAACGTCAATGAGGCCATTTCAGAATTTAAAGCAAGAAAAAAATGAAAAAAGAGATTAAAATAGCACTCGTCGCCATCGCAGGCATCGCGATTCTGTATTTCGGAATGAATTTCCTGAAAGGAATGTCGGTCATCTCCGAGAAAAACGTCTATTACGCCACCTTCGACAACATTAGCGGACTCTCGGCATCGTCCCCGATTCTCGCCAATGGCTATCGCGTGGGCATCGTCAAGGAAATCCAGTACGACTACTCAGGCAACAGCGACATCGTGGTTCGCTTCAGCCTCAACGAAGACAAGATGCAACTGCCCGAAGGCACCGTCGCCACCATCGCGAGCGACTTTATGGGCAACGTGAAGATGAATCTGGAGATTCCGCCCGTCGGCGAGCGCGGAAACAGAATGCTCAGCAGCGGCGACACCATCCGAGGAGCCGCCACCGACGGACTGATGAGCCGTGCCGCCGCGATGATTCCGCAAGTGGAACAGATGCTGCCGAAACTCGACTCCATCCTCGCCAACCTCAACGCACTGACGGGCGACCCCGCTCTCGCCCACTCGCTGCACAACGCCGAGGCCATCACGCGCGACCTGACGACTTCGACGCGACAACTCAACACGCTGATGGCGAACCTCAACCGCCAACTGCCGACGATGATGACCAAGGCCGACGGTGTGCTCGACAATGCCCAGCAACTCACGAAAATCCTCTCGGAAGTCGATTTCAACAACACGATGGCGCGCGTCGATCAGACCATTGCCAACGTGCAGGCCGTCACCGCCAAACTCAACGACAAAAACGGCTCGGTGGGCCTGCTGATGAACGACCCGACGCTCTACAACCGCCTGAACGAAACGATGAACAGCGCAGAGCAACTGCTCAACGACATCCGCGAGCATCCGAAACGCTACATCAACGTGTCGGTGTTCGGGAAAAAAGACAAATAATTTTTTGCTAAAATAAAATCAGTCTAAATAACAGACTCGATGTTTCACGGCTTTCGGATTTCTCCGAAAGTCTTTTTTATCAACTTCTTACGACAGATAAGAGCCATGTTTCACCCTTAAAGTAATTTCCATTAACCAAATCGCGTAAAGTAAAGTAATTCAAGAACTTACAAATATTCAACACAGGCGAAAGAAAGCCGTCGCAAGCCGAAGCAACGTAAATCCCACAAATTTAGACATTTAGCCGACATCAGACGATTTTCTTAAAAAGTTCCGCAAAAAAAATAGTGCAAAAAGATTTTCCCATTACGAAGAAAATGCGTAATTTTGCAGTCGGAATGAGGCACATTCCAAAACATCATCAAAAAGACAATTAAGATTGCATGAAAGTAAGTCCTAATACTGCTTGGGACAAAGCCCTTGCGCTCATCCGCGAGAATGTTTCCGAGCAACAGTTTAAAACATGGTTCAAGCCCATCGCCTTCGAATCGTTCAACGAGCAGACGAAGACGGTGTTGGTTCAGGTGCCCAGCCCATTCGTGTATGAGTACCTCGAGGAGAACTATGTGGACTTACTCGGAAAAGTGCTTCGCCGCACGTTCTGCGAGGGCGTGAGATTGGCTTATCGCGTCGTGACCGACCGCACCAACCAACTCACGCAGGTTCTGGAGGGCGAACAGGCCGGAAACGGCAGCGAACAGGCGAAACGCCGTGCCAACCAATCGCCGACGACGCTCGACAGCGCACAGCCGCAGAAGCTCGACCCGCAACTGAATCCGCGTCAGACTTTCGCGAACTTCATCGAGGGCGACAGCAACAAACTGCCGCGCAGCGTGGGAATGTCGATTGCCGAACATCCGCAGACGACGCAATTCAACCCGATGTTCATCTACGGACCGTCGGGCTGCGGAAAGACGCACCTCGCCAACGCCATCGGCAACCGCATCGCACAACTTTATCCGCAGAAGCGCGTGCTCTACGTGAGCGCGAGGCTGTTCCAAGTGCAATACACCGATTCCGTGCGCCAAAACACCTTTAACGATTTTGTGCATTTCTACCAGAGCATCGACGTGCTGATTGTCGATGATATTCAAGAGTGGATTGGAATCGAGAAGACGCAGCAGACCTTCTTCCACATCTTCGACCACCTGTTCCGCAACGGTCGGCGAATCATTCTCGCCAGCGACCGTCCGCCCGTCGATTTGGCAGGGATGCCCGAGCGCCTGCTCACGCGCTTCTCCTGCGGTCTGATTGCCGAACTCGAAAAGCCCAACACGCAACTTTGCATCGACATTCTCCACCACAAAATCCAGCGCGACGGCCTGCAAATTCCCGACGAAGTGGTGCATTTCATCGCCGAGACAGCCAACGGCAGCGTGCGCGACCTCGAAGGAACAGTCAATTCGCTGATGGCCTACAGCGTCGTCTATAACAGTCCGATTGATATGCGGCTCGCCGAGCGAATCATCAAGCGTGCCGTCAAGACCGACGACCGTCCGCTCACCGTCGATGACATTCTCGAAACGGTCTGCCACCACTTCGGCGTGACCACGACCGCTGTGAACAGCAAGAGCCGCAAGCGCGAACTCGTCACGGCGCGTCAGGTGTCGATGTATCTCGCGCAAAAATACACGCGGATGCCGGCCTCGCGCATCGGAAAACTCGTCGGCGGACGCGACCACTCGACCGTCATCCACAGTTGTACGCAAGTGGAAGAGCGGCTGAAAATCGACCGCTCGTTCTCCGACGAGATTCTGAGTATCGAGAATTCGTTTAAGCTGAAAAAACGCTGAAAAATGGCTTGAAAAAGTCGAAAAAATGCGATAAAAAACACCGAAATCAAGTTCGAAAATGCCTCTTTCAAACTTGATTTTTTTCTTCCACCATCATCCGCTTCCACTTGCGATAGCCCGCAATGGCAATCACGACGTAGAGGCCGTAGAGCGAGGCTTTGAAGGGAATTTCCTTGTAGAAATACAAGCCGCACGTGACGACATCGACGACAATCCAAATAAGCCATTGCTCCAAATATTTCCGCGCCAACGCCCAAATGCCAACGAAGGAAAGGGCGGTCGTGAACGAGTCGGCGACGGGAACGCGCGAATCGGTGAAGGTGACGAGGAAAAGGTAGAGCGCAGCCCACGCAACGAGCGTGAAAATGCCCCAAAGCAGGGCGAGGCGCAGCGGAAAATGGCGAATTTTCAGTAACTCTTCTCTCCTCGTTCCTCGTTCCTCGCTCCTCGTTCCTCGTTCCTCGTTCCTCGCTCCTCGATGCCCTCTTCTCGCCCAATTCCACCATCCATAAACCGTCATCGCGAGGTAGTAGAATTCCATTCCGCAGTCGGCGTAGAGTCCTTTTTGGTAGTAGAGCACGATGCCGAGCGACTGCATCGCGAAACCGACCGCCCAAAGCCAAACCGAAGCGCGGTATTCAAGGATGATATAGGCTAAGCCGAGTATCGTCGTGAGCAAGTCGATCCAAGAGAAGTTCATAGTTCACAGTTCATAGTTCATAGTTAAAAATGAAGCGTAAGACTTCCCATCGCAGTAAAACCGCTCATCGGGATGAAGCCGATTTGGTAATAGCGATTGTCGGGCGTGTGGCCATAACTCTCGGCAACGGCGGAATAAACCCAACCGCTGGCGGCATAGTGGGCGTTGAAAATATTGCCGAAATTCAAGCCGAAAACCATACTCCGAATCCCGAAACCGTCGTTTTTGACGGGAATCGTGTAGTTCAAATTGAGGTCGGAACGCGAAAACGCAGGCAACGAGCGGTCGCGGTTTTCGGTGTTGTCAAGATACTGCCGACTGACGAAATTCGTGTGCCAAGTGGCCTGAAAAGCGCGGTGGCGGAAGTGCAGGAAACCGTTGAGAATCGCCGACGGCGAGAAGGCAAGCGTCGAGTTGTCATAGTGGAACTGGCGCAGTTCGTCGCCGTTGCCGTCGCAGTGGTATTTGGCGGCGTCGGGATTGCCCGTCCAGTCGTCCCAGTCCGCGACAAATTCGTCGAAATCCTTGATTTTATTGGCACTCAGCGCGGCGTTTCCCTCCACCGTCAGCCACGGCGCAGCCATCCACGAGGCGGTCAGTTCCACGCCGAGCCGATAACTCGACTTGATGTTTGTCGTGAGTTTCTCGCCGATGTCGCTCACCTGTCCCGTCTGCACGAATTGGTCGGTGTAATCCATATAATACACATTCGCGCCGACGTGCCACTTCGTCGCCGTGAACTGATAGCCCAGTTCGTAGTCGGTGACGCGCTCGGCCTTCGGCGCAGGATAGTGGCCGTTGTCGGTGAAATTGTTGCGCTCTGGCTCGCGGTGACTCGCGGCAATCGAGCCATAGACGCGGTGTCCGCCCTTGTGCCACGCGAATCCAGCCTTCGGGTTGAAAAAGTTGTATTTTTCGTCGATGTCGAGGTAGTGTTTCGAGTAAGTTCCGTCGTCGTTGTCGATGAATTTGTCGTTGTAGCCGTCGGTTTTGTAGTTCACATAACGAAATTGCACATCGGCGAAAACTTCCCACTGCGGCGTGAGCTTGTAGGCGGCTTTCAGATAGGCGTTTCCGTCGAATTTTCGGGCATCGGAATCGTAATATTTGTAGTTTACATCGAGGTCATTCGCGTTTCCGCCATTGATTTCGGGATGGCTGAGCCAAATGAGTTGCTGCCTGACGAAAGGATTGGAAGCATAAGTAAGGTAGCCGAAGTGATTTCCCGAAAAATTCTGAACCGAAAGACCGCCGACGATGTCCCAATCCCGATTCTTGTAATTCATATTCCAGACGAGGCCGTAAGTGTCTTGCGACAGTCCTTTTTTGCGCACAAAATCGCTGCGTTTCACCTTCTTATTATCGACCGTGAGCGTCGGCAGACCGAATTTCGCGAGTTTGTTGTCGGGTCGGAACTCGTTGTAGTAGCCGTAGCCGTGGGTGTAGTGAAGCGAGGCGGTCGTCGTCAAATTCGGATTGATGTTCCACGCAGCCGTCAGAATGTTGTGGCTCTGCCAGAAATTGTCGGTCGTTTTGTCCCAATAATATTGGGTGTTGGGTGATGAATTTTGGGGGGTGAGAGTGTAACGCTCTGTGAGGTAGTTTCCGTCGGCATCGCGGGCGAACTTCCCGTTTTCATCGTATTTGAGCGTTTCGTAAAGCGAATTATATCGGCCAAGCCCTCTGTCGTATAAATCTTTATAAGTTTTGATGCCCGTTTTTTCGCCGTAAGTGCCGTCCATTATAGAAAAATCGTTGGTGCCCGCCATCACGCCGTTCCACGCCTGACCCGTATTCTCGAAATTGCCGAAATTCTTGTAGGCAAGCGAAAAGTTGTCGCCGAAATAGCGCAGCGAAGCGTAGTAGGAACCCGATCGACCGGCGGTGCCGTGAATGTAGCCGGCGGTGTTCGTCTCGTGATAGGCACCGTCGAGCAGCCAATGATTCCAGAGCAATCCCGTCGAAAACGCGCCGCCGAAATGATAGGTGTCGTAAGAGCCGACACTCGCCGAAATCTCCGCCGACGGCTGCATTTCAGGGGCTTTCGAGGCCAACGCAACCGAACCGCCGAAAGCGCCGTCGCCGTTGGTCGAAGCGCCCACGCCACGCTGAATCTGTACCGATCCGAGCAGCGAAGCATAGCTGTTCATATTCGCCCAGAAAACGCACAGGTCTTCGGGCGAGTTGAGCGGAACGCCGTCGAGCGTCACGTTGATGCGCGAGTCGCCTGCACCGCGAATCCGCAGGTAGGTTGTGCCCGTGCCGAGTCCGTTCTCGCTCCACGCCAACACGCCCGGCGTCTGCGAAAAGAGAAGCGGCAGTTCGCGTCCCGTCGTCGAGAACGCCTGCAACTCCTTTTTCTGGATGTTCGCCACGGCGTAAGGCGCGTTTTTCTGCGCCCGAACACCACTCACGACCACTTCCTGCAACTGCTCGACCGAGGCCGTGTCCTGTTCCACAACGAAACAAGGCTTCGAAGTCGCCGTTGCCGTCGAAATCGCCGCCAAAATCGCTAAAAATACTTGTTTTTTCATCATTTTTTACTCCTTATTTTACACAATAAGGGGCAGAAGAAGTCCAGTTTCCTACGCAGGCATTACCCTGTTCAGGTCAGAGGGTATCATCTCAGCCG
This sequence comes from Prevotella sp., assembly GCA_017538195.1. Lineage (GTDB taxonomy): Bacteria > Bacteroidota > Bacteroidia > Bacteroidales > Bacteroidaceae > Prevotella. The sequence goes on along the minus strand of JAFYJH010000057.1, from coordinate 1,772 downwards.
ATTCGCCACCCATTTTCGATATTTCGGCAGCCAGAATCAGCACCCCTTAATCCGCAGTCTGCGAATCGGGCGCAAAGGTACAAAAAAAGTTGAATCCTCGCAAGGATTCAACTTTTTTTAGGAGTTATCGCTTCGCTTAGGAGTTAGTTCGCTCCGCTCACGGAGTTAGAAAGAGTTAAGAAGTTGAAGAAGTTAAACCAAATGCTATACTCAGTCCCCTCCCGTTGGGTCTTATGCCGTAGGCATTTGATAAGGGTAGCCTGCCACAGCGTGGCAGGTCGCAAAACACCCAACCAATTTTGGGCGTGCTGTTAGGTACGCGATTTTTTGTCCAATACCTACGGCATTGTTTCCATTTTTGTTGCCATCCAACGCCCAGTCATTTCGGGCAAGCAAAGGCTGCCCTGCATAACTGGCTATCATTATTCGATGCCGATGGCATTAAATCCCGAAGGGATGCAAGATTACAGGCAGGGGTGAGCGAAGCGAAGCCCCTGTAAACGACGAATAATAATCATTTAAAAGCCCGAAAAGGGCGACAGAAACATCGTTGCGAATCTGCCGCCCCTTCGGGGCTCTTTTGATTGTTGGGTTGTCCTTCTCACAGGGGCTTCACCCCTTCCTGTGGTCTTTTCGTCCTTTCAGGACTCCACTCCACACTTCACGATTTTTCATTTTTACGAAGAAAAACAGGGACTTTTTCGACGGCGAAAGAGCCCCTGTCATTACTATATATTCCGTTTTCGTCCGAGCCACAACATACGTCCACTTGTTTGCGAAATATATGTTGATTGACAGATGACACCATTTTTTTCTGCTATCAACGAGATCTCTTTTTGCGTCAAATTATCGCTTCCCAATTCCATTAGCATATTTAATGTAAACAAATGCGTTAATAAAGATGTATCATCAAGGAATCCGACTATAGCCAATTTACCATTAGAAGACAGCAAATCTGCACATATTCTGATGAGTTTTTCCGCATCTTCTTTCTTTTCCTCATGTAGCACTTGACTTAAAATAATCAAGTCGAATTTTTCTTCTGGCGCAAGATGCTTGTGTATATCTTGCCATCTCGCACAAATCACCCGAAACTGCTTACCATATTTAAATGTCATTACTTGCTTTTGCAGAAGTTCGGCAATACCAGGTAATTCTAAAACTGTAATCCCAGCATTTGGTTGGCGTTCACTAATGATATTAGCCATCGCTCCCATACCTGCGCCAATGTCTAGACATTTATGAACATCCTTAGTGTCTATCTGATTCAATATTTCTTCAGCAAACTCACGTGTCATGGCATCCATACTTTTCGCAAACATTTCCGATGCCTCCATTTCCCCGCCAAAAGCGGCTTTCGTTAAATCATGCATCGTTTTGTCTGGGACATCCTCTTTCAATAATGTCTCCAAATGCTCGTCATAGGCTTTTGCTAAAACGTTTGCCCGTATAATGAAATCGCCGATGTAATCTTTACTCCCTTTAACTAACCATTTTCGCGATGCAGAGGTAAGGCAGATTTCCAAACCATTCTGCTCTACCAATCCTAAATTCTCAAAGATATTCATGATTTGAGTTAAAGGCCGTTCTTTCCAAGAGAAATCTGCCACAATATCCGCGAACTTCACCTTGTCATTGCGTTCTGCTATATAGTTCCAAAGCCCATTCTCAATAGAGAGGGCTACCAGTTTCAGTGGACTCATCGTCCACAAAACGTTGTTTAATAACTTCTTTAAATCTAAATCATTCATGTTTTTTATCGGTTTCTTCTT
>JAFYJH010000056.1 GCA_017538195.1 Prevotella sp. | reverse complement strand
TGGAAACCGGCGGCGGTCTGAAAAAGGCGGCTCCGCTGTTCGACGACGACGAGCCGGTGCTGATTCACAACGTGGATATTCTCGACAATGTCGATTACGACTGGTTTCGCCGCCAGCACCTCGACACGGAGGATGCCGTGCTGCTCGTGAGCCGTCGCCCGACGAAGCGCCACCTGCTGTTCGACAACGCGATGCGGCTGATGGGATGGCTGAATGCGGAAACGGGCGAGTTGCGCAGTCCCTACGACTGGGTGAAGAATCCCGACTCGGCTGCGTTCGACTTGGAAAACTATCGGCTGACGATTATGCGCGGAACGACGGAAATCGTGCTGAATCTGTTCGCTTTTTCGGGCATCCACAGTTTCTCGCCGCGCCTGTTTCCGCTGATGGACCGCTTCCCCGACCGTTTTCCCATCATCGATTTCTACCTGCAAACCTGCCATCGCACACGCATCTACGGCTGTCAGAAAGACGACCTGCGCCTGCTCGATGTTGGGAAGGTTGATTCGTTGGAAAAAGCGGAGCAGTTTCTTTAATTTACAATTTACGGATGTACCATTGTCAAAAAAATGTCACTAAATTGTAAATCACTAAATTGTAAATAAATAGTACATAGTAAATAGTCAATAGTCAAATTGTAAATTACCATCATGCAAAAAATCATCATCCTCGACTTTGGCAGCCAGACCACGCAACTGATTGGTCGCCGCGTCCGCGAACTCGACACGTTCTGCGAGATTCTGCCCTACAACAAGTTCCCCGTCGGCGACGAGAGCGTCATCGGCGTCATCCTCAGCGGTTCGCCCTTCTCGGTGCACGACCCCGACGCTTTTCAGGTCGATCTCTCGCAGTTTGTGGGTCGCGTGCCCGTGCTCGGCATCTGCTACGGAGCGCAGTATATTTCCCACGTCAATGGCGGCAAGGTCGAGAAAACCGACACGCGCGAGTATGGCCGTGCCCATTTGCAGTTCATCGACAAGGAAAATCCGCTTTTCCGCGGTTTCGACGACCATTCGCAGGTCTGGATGAGCCACGGCGACTCGATTACCGCCATTCCCGACGGCTTCGAGTGCATCGCCTCGACTGTCGATGTGAAATATGCCGCTTACTGTAAAGCCTCCCCCAGTGGGGGGAGGATGGAGGGGGCCGTTTTCGCCGTCCAGTTCCATCCCGAAGTTTTCCACAGCCTACAAGGAACGCAGTTGCTGAAGAATTTTGTGGTTGATATTTGTGGTTCAAAACAGGAGTGGAGTGCCGCCTCGTTTGTCGATACGACGGTTGCTGAATTGAAGGAGCAACTTGGCGACGACCGCGTGATTCTCGGCTTGTCGGGTGGTGTCGATTCGAGCGTTGCCGCCGTGCTATTGAACCGCGCCATCGGACAGAATCTGACCTGCATTTTCGTCGATCACGGAATGCTTCGCAAGAACGAATTTACACAAGTCTTAAACGATTATAAAGGATTGGGACTCAACGTAATAGGAGTTGATGCTTCAAGAAAATTCTTCGACGATTTGAAAGGCGTTTCCGAACCCGAACAAAAGCGCAAAATTATCGGTCGCGACTTCGTGGAAGTGTTTAATGCCGAGGCTCATAAAATCACCGACGCCAAGTGGCTCGCGCAGGGCACCATCTACCCCGACCGCATCGAGTCGCTCAACATCACGGGCAAGGTCATCAAGAGCCACCACAACGTCGGCGGGCTGCCTGAGGAAATGCACTTGCAACTCTGCGAACCGCTCCGTTGGCTCTTCAAGGACGAGGTGCGCCGCGTCGGTCGCCAACTCGGAATGCCCGAGCACCTCATCACGCGCCATCCCTTCCCCGGTCCCGGCCTCGCCGTGCGCATCCTCGGCGACATCACGCCCGAAAAAGTCCGAATTTTGCAGGAAGCCGACGACATTTACATCCGCGGACTGCGCGAGTACGTTTGCGACGACGGCGAAATCCTCTACCACAAGATTTGGCAGGCCGGCGCCATCCTTCTGAGCACCGTCCGCAGCGTCGGCGTGATGGGCGACGAGCGCACCTACGAGCATCCGATTGCCCTGCGTGCCGTCACTTCGACCGACGCGATGACCGCCGACTGGGCGCATCTGCCTTACGACTTCATGGCGAAGATTTCCAACGAAATCATCAACAAGGTCAAGGGCGTGAACCG
>JAFYJH010000055.1 GCA_017538195.1 Prevotella sp. | reverse complement strand
GTTTTCCACGAGCACTTTTTCCAGTTTTTCCAACGAAACATTGCCCTTGAACTGCACTTCGAGTTGCGTGTCTTTCGCCTCGTCAATCGTAACGTCGATGGCTTTCGCGGTGCGGCTCTCGATATGGCACTTCGTCGTGTCGAAATGGGCGTTTCCGGGGACGACATTGCCCTCTTTCACGAGGTATGAGAACAAAACATTCTCGGCGGCGCGTCCCTGATGCGTCGGAATCACGTACTGAAAACCGAAAATGCGCTGCACCACCGACTCGAACTTGTAGAACGATGTCGCGCCGGCATAACTCTCGTCGCCCAGCATCAACTCCGCCCATTGGCGGTCGCTCATTGCGCCCGTTCCCGAGTCGGTCAGGCAGTCGATATAGACCTGCTCGGCCTTCAGCATAAACACGTTGTAATGGGCTTCCTTGAGCCACTGTTCTCTCTCTGCGCGTGTGCTCTTTCGGAGCGGTTCGACCATCTTGATCTTCCACGCCTCTGCGAATGGTATTTCCATAGTCTTTCGTTTGTAATTTGATTGATTTCCGACTGCAAAGGTAGTGAAAAAAGTCAAAACAGACGCTTGAAAGCCGATTTTTTTTCTTGATTTTTCATCCACCCGACCCACTAAAACCCGATTTTTCGGATTTGGCTGTCGAGTCGTTCCGCGTTGCAATATTCGGTGAGGCGGTCGATGGTGTTGGCGTTGTCGCCGTGTAAAATGGCGTTGATCGTGGCCTTTCGGCTGATGTTTTCGATTTGTCCGCCGCTGAAGTCGTAGCCGTTGGCGAGCGTGTGGGCGTCGGCCTCGCTGAGCGCAGGCATCATCGTCTGCCAGATGCGCTGTCGCACGGCAGTGTCGGGCTTCTCGAACTTGATTTTGTAGAGGAAGCGACGCTCAAAAGCCGAGTCGAGGTTCTGCGTGAGGTTCGTGGTGGCAACCATAATGCCGTCGAGCGTTTCCATCTCTTGCAAAATGATGTTCTGGATGCTGTTTTCCATCTTATCGACTGCATTCGACGCGCCCTGCTTGCGGATTCCGATGATGGCGTCGGCCTCGTTGAAGAGCAGAATCGGCGCTTGCTCGGCACGTTTGACGAGTTCGCGATAGCGGTCGAACAGAGCCTTGATGTTTTTCTCCGAGTCGCCCACCCATTTGCTCTTGATTTGCGGTACATCCACCATCATGATGTCGCGTCCCGTCTGCCGAGCCAACTGATAGGCCGTTTCCGTTTTTCCCGTGCCCGGACCGCCGTAGAACAGGCAGGTGAAACTCGTTCGGAAGCCCGTCTGCTTCATGCGCTCGCTAATTTCCTTGTATTTTTCGGGTGTGAGAAACGAATGAAGTTCCTCTACCTGACGAGCATTGTCGCTCACGTAGAACATTTCTTTGGCCTTGATTTCCTTGGCCTTGATGACATTCGCAAGGTTTTCCTCCGTGAAGTTCAGTTTCAGTTCGGACAAAAGGTTTCGCTTGGCTTTGTCGGTGAGCTTGAAGCGCGTGGGCGATGCAATGCCGTCCTCGCAGACATTTTCGATGAAGCCGTTTTTTATCAGGATGTGTGTGCCGTGACGGATCTCGGATTTCGCAAAATTGAAATCGCAAGTTCGCTCAAACACAACATCCATATCCCTAAAATGGATGTCGTCGTCATCTCTGTTCACCAGCAAATGGCAGAACAAGACGAGCAGCAACCAGTCTTCGTTCACCCCGATGTTTTCATCTTTCATTTTCTGCACGAAAGCCACCTGCGGATTTTCGGCAAAAAGAGCCTGCAGTTCGTCGTACAGGGATTGTGGAGTGATGGCATCGTCGTTGAGATCGTCAAACAAATGGCCGATTTCCTCAAACAGCCCGAAACAATCCAAGTCCGTGCGTTTCGGCAACTCATAGACCTCGTTGTGCTTCAGAGCCTTGATGACGGGTGTGGGAATGTCGAAACGGTCCTCTTCTTTGGCGTCGTGGTAGCGCAGCAGCCGACGGCGAACCAGCGCGTCGATGTCCTCGGCATAGCTGAGAATACGGATGTTGTTCACATCGAGGTGTCTTGCCAACTCATCGAAACTGACGCGACGCGGTCCATTCTCCATGCAGATGCAAAAGAGGATGGCCTGCCGCTCGGTAATGCCGTAGCATTCCGCCAGATAGCGCGTCTCGTCGGCCATTTTTGCCTTGGCAAGAGCCGTCAGCTTCGATTTTTTCGATACTTCCACGATGCGCTCAATGGCTTTCAGCAGTGTCATCGGCTGCTCAATCTTCGTTTTTTTCACGACTTTCATTTCAATTTTCTTGGGCATAGTTGTCTTTTTTTTACCTTGCGTTTTCCATTTCTTTCAGTTTCTCGTCGTAGATTCCTTCCTCGACCCATTCGATGTCGCGCTTGAAGTTGAACAGTTCCTGAATAATCAGTCCATACAACTCCTCATGCCCGAGAAACTTGCAATCGTAGATGTCGATAAAGAGCGAGGCGGCTGGATTCCCGTTCTCGTCGGGAAAAACCTGCGCCAGAAAATTCGATTCCAACCACGGCTCATGGATGTTGCCCCTATACGCGCAAACGGTGATGCCGTCGAAGCCGATTTCACGGGCCAACGACTTTTTGCACGCAACAAACGGGTGGTAGTCCGGATTGTCGTGCTTGTCGAAGTCGATTTTCACGATTTTGCCCGCCAGTTCGTTGGCTACATCCTTCCACAATTCAGGCACTTCTTCTTTCGCGACGGGCGCATCCACATAAAAATTCAGGTAATCCTTCTCGCTCAAGTTGTTGAGTGCTCCGCCGCTTACCAAAGTGGTGTTGATGAGTTCTTTTAATGTTTTCATTGCTCGATTTTTTTAGGTTATTAAACATGTTACAAAGATACGAAAAATTTAGTAATCCACCAAATGATTTCCGTAAAAAACGGCCATCAGGCGGCCAGAGCCAAAGGCTCCGGCTGGGTGATGGGTGAGAGGTGGAAATGTTTGGTCATTTTTTGAATGAGAGAGTCGGTTTGGGAAGTTGTGAGGTTGAAGAACGTGATGGAGTAAACCCCATTGTTGAAAGCAGGAATCGAGGAGATTCTTTTGCTGGTGAGGAACTCTTGGATTTTTCCGAAGTAGTTTTCGGAACTGGTGCGAATAGTTGTTGTTGTCATTTTCTTGAATTTTTAAAAGTTACAACTTAATATAGTTGCTTTTGCAGAAAAATTCAAAAAAATCCAGTTTTTTTTTCATTTTTTTTAAAAAGATGTTTGCAGACACTCTATTTGTAATATTTTAATGTTTAGAAACATTTTCTTTGCATAAATTTTGGTGTTTGAAAACATTTTATTATCTTTGCAGCCGAATAACAATAAAAACTTAAAATATGGAAGAACAAATCGGCTATCTTATTACTATTTTCCGCCGTAGGCTGGCAGCAACACCAATGGCTTTTTTCCGTTATCTGTATCAGATAATAGATTGGAATGATACGATGATTGGCATCAAAGGTCCGAAAGGATGTGGCAAGTCAACCCTACTGTTGCAGCATATCAAGGAGAATTTCAAAGGAAAAGAGTTGGACAAGGTGCTTTATGTATCACTTGACAATCTGTGGTTCAGTTCTCACAATGTTATCGATGTGATAGACTACCATTATACGCATGGCGGAACCCATCTGTTTATTGATGAGATACACTATTTCAAGCATTGGCAAACACTGCTTAAGAATATTTGCGATGATTACCCCGGACTTCATGTCGTCTATACTGGATCTTCAATGCTTCAGTTGGGGAAAAGCGAAGGAGACCTTTCGCGTCGCCTGACGATGTATGAAATGAGAGGGTTGTCGCTACGGGAATTTTTGGACTACGAGGGCATCGTGCAAATGCCATCAGTCACTCTTGAGAAGTTGCTTTCAGACCATATAGGCATCGCTATGGAGGTTTGTGAAAAGACAAAGATATTGGAGCAATTCAAAAAATATCTTGAAGTGGGCTATTATCCTTTCTATAAGGCTGTGCATCATGGCTATTACCAAAGACTACAGAATGTTGCGAATCAAGTGATGGAAGTGGATTATCCCAATGTTGAGGATATTACGATGTCAACGATTCGCAAAACGAAAAAGCTGTTGATGATTCTTGCCGAAAGAGTGCCGCAACTGCCCAAGATGAACGAACTCTACAAGGAATTGGAAACCGATCGCAATCAAGGACTGAAAATGCTTTATGCGCTTCAGCGTGGAGGATTGCTTCAACTATTGAGTGACGATGCGAAAAGTCTGGACAACTTGTCGCGCCCAGACAAGATCTATATCAACAACCCCACTTTGATGTATGCACTTTCACCTAAAGTTGATACTGGCACACTGCGCGAAACTTTTTTCTGCAATCAGCTATCGCAAAGCCATGAAGTGCGTTATCCAAAAGCGGGTGATTTTCTTGTTGATAGGAAATATCTGTTTGAAGTTGGTGGAAAAGGAAAGAATTTCGACCAGATCAAGGACATGCCAAATAGTTATCTGGCTGTTGACAATACAGAAGTAGGCCATCGAAATCGCATCCCATTGTGGATGTTTGGATTGTTGTATTGACCAACAGCATCAATCCCAATAGTCATCGCGGAATTCGCCTTTGTAGTAGAAGTCCATCGGATAGCCTTTTTTCAGATTCTCAACGAGTTCTGCCGATGAAGGGTTAGGCAGTGTAATCTTTGCCACACCTCTGTTGTCGAACCAACAATCGACCTCATCCAAGTTCTCTGGAAGAACGATCTTCTGCAATGCCGTACAGCCGGCAAAAGCATTCGCATCGATTCGCTTCAGGGAATCGTGGATCGTGACGGTGGTCAACGAGGGGCAGCCTTGGAATGCACCACTGCGGACACTCGTGATGTGTTCGCCCAATTCCACTTCCTCCAACTCCGCGTCACCCTCCCCAAAATTTGTAGGGATGTGGCTTTCGCGACACATAACTGGAATCCTTTCACCTTGGTTGATTTTCTTCTTAATAACGAAGTACCTCGTCAGTTTCGATGCCATAGTAGTAAAGTGCGATTGACCTATACATCGCGAGGTTTTAATTATTTGTTTCTTTGATGATTAAATTGATGCAACGACTACAGGGAATTGCAGGATTCTGTCTGCATTCGACTCGTTGAAAAGCAGATGCATGAAGTCACGCTTTTTATGGTTCAAGTTGATTTCCATCAGTCGTTCGATAACAGTTGCCTTCAGTTCTTCTAATGTTGCAATGCCCGTTCTTGCAAGCAAGAAGTCCATATTGGGTTTCGTCTTTGAGAGCAGGAATAGGGTATCGTAGAAGTCACGTCCCTTTTGACGAGCCAGAATGGCAGCGAACTTCATAGCACACAACACATCTACAGGTGGTACCTGAATGTCAAAGAAAAATCCCATTCTGTTGACATTTGCCACAATGGGCTGGTACTGCACACCTTGATCTTGCGCCTCAATCTTCAAAAGAAACCGCTCGTCACGATGACCCGTCAGCCCCAAATCGAACAGCATCTGGGGAAAATACAGGTTACGGCGATAGGCCGTCAGATGCGGATTGGGCTTGTCGCGTGTTTCCACTTCCACGTTGTTCTGACGCAGATATTGCACCACGCTGTCCGTCATCGCCATAAACTCATTTTCACTCAAATCCTTGCAGTCGAAGTCAAGGTCCTCTGAGAAACGGTCAATACCCTGTATGAGCCTAAGATTCGTTCCACCGATGAACACCACCTTGTTGATGTATGGTGTAGTTGTCAGATGGTCGAGTATCAGCAGTTGCAGGTACTCCTTCAACATATAGCGGTCGAAGCGACTCTCCCGTGCAATGGCGGGGGAAAAGAAACTGCGTATGAAATTGAGGTCAATCATATTCCGTAAACCTTTAATAAGCGATGAACTCTTTGTTCCAGAGCCTTGCTTCCAATTCTCGTAAGATAGTCTAAGAAACGTTCCTTGTTGAACTCACTTTGCATATAGTATTCATCCAACCGAAGTTCCTCCATATCCTGCTCTGTTTTGTAGTAAGGATTCAGGTAGAGCAGGTCCAATAGAGCCTTTTCAGGTGTGGCAAATAGCAGGCCGCGCCCATTCTGCATCATTTTGATTTCATAGCCGAAATAAAGCGGTGTCTTCACGTTCTGATAATGGAAAGTGCCGAAATCGTTCTCGAACTTGGCCGTCTTCAGGGTGGTTACACTCGTCAGTTGCACCACCTCCTCGGGTATTATGCCATAGAACGACAGAGCACTGTGCAGGCTGATGTACGACGGCGCATAGATGCGATTGGCCACATAGCGCGAGAAGTCTGGCACTTGGCGACATTCAGGGAACGCATAATACTGATTCCGCAACTTCACGAGCAGGCCTTTCCGACACCAACGGGTCAAGTTGTTACGGTCGAAATCCTTCTCCCATAACAGCACTTGATTGATGTTGAAACATCCCATCGGCAGCATCCGTTCCTTGAATGTCAGATAATTCATTTTTTAACCCTGCATTATAGCCGCCCCTTATCAAGGGGCTCTAAATATTTCTAAAACTCTGCAAATATAGTGATTTTTTGGAATAAAAACAAGAAAATGCAGAAAAAGTTGTTAAGAATTCTTCCGATTCAAAAAAATCCTGATTTTTTCATTTTTTTCTACTTTCCCTCTCCTTTTCCTTCATACTGCGCAGTTCGTCGAGATAACTCGCGGTGATGATGCCAGAGGGCAGGGCGATGACGGCCACGCCGAACAGCGACGAAAACATGCTGATGAGGCGGCCTAAGTCGGTGGCGGGACAAAGGTCGCCATAACCCACAGTCGTTAGTGTGACCGTAGCCCAATAGATGGCATCGAAAAACGTGCTGAACGTTTCCTGTCCCGTGGCAAGGTTGATGCGAGGCTCAAAGTTGAACATCACCAATGCCGTCACGAAGATGTAGGCGGCGGCAAAGAGCAACACTGCCGTGAGCACCTTTCGCTCCTTTTTCAGTACCTTGACAAATAGAAACAGTTGGTCAGAGTAGCGCAACGCCTTCAGCAATCGAAGAATCTTCAACATTCGAAGCGTTCTAAGAATTTTGAAGTTCTGCCCGAGAACCTGAAAACTCGGCAATATTGTCAGCAAGTCGATAATAGCCCAAAAACTATAGGGATAGCTCACGAAAGAGTGCGCACCCTTTCCCAACTTATAGTCTGCCGTCACCCACCGCAACACATAGTCGATGATGAATACGCTCGTCGTGAAAATCTCGATATACCAAAATATCGGATAGTCGTCCCAGAACATCAGCGGCACCACACTCAAGATGATGCAGCAAAACATAAAGACATCATACAGATGGCTCCATACGTTGCTCCCATCATCCTTCTCAATGATTGAGTAGATTTCTTTGCGATTCATAATATGCGCTACTTTAATGCGGACCATTTGTTTTCATTTAACTCTTTGACCAGATCTTCAATATTGTTACTTTTTACATTGAAATAGATTTTCGACCCATATAGCCCTCCTTGAGAATCTTTCTCAAATGATATTTCTCGTTTCTCGCTTAATAAAAAAACTAAAAGACCATTTCTTTCAATTTCGTCTTTTCGATACATTTGAATTGCTTTTTTTGCTCTAGATTTTAAGTCCTTTTCTTGAAGAGATTCTGAGTTTTTCCATTTTATTATTTGGTCGGCATAGCCCTTCTCCACATTGATGATTGCGTCTATTTTATAAATGAAGTTAACTTTCTTATTCCAATATGCGCCAAAATACATTGCACGCTTGTGGCTATATTGACCACCAGTATCGGGACACATATAAACAGAACCATTTATAATCTCATCTTTTGTCCCAACACAATTCACCACATCCAAGGTATATTTCCAAATTGGCAGTAAGTTGTTACGATTGAGGAAATCTTCAAATTCAGACAAATAGTTTTGTAATATGGAGGAGTTACACACTTTATTAAGACCGATTATGGCATCTTCAAAAGTTAGTTCTGCCATAAAAATACCCTTTTCTTTTAAAATGTCTTTAAATTGATTCCTTTCAGAGTTTTGATTTTTATCTTCAAAATTACAAAGCAATACAAGAATCTTACATCCTTCGTTCGATGAGAACCCTTTAATATGATTATCCAATTGATCTTTATGGTACCAGTCAGAAGTTTTGGTTTCAAATAAGATTTGGAAAGAAGATTGTGTAATCTCTAAATCTGGTATACTGTTCTTATTCTTTTTTTGTTGTTCAAAAATAGGGCCGACAACGGGTGTTTTTATTTCACCGTCAAAACATATGTCTAAAAGTTGATTAAATAAAACAGGGCTTTCTTCATAAACTAATTTGAACATTAATCCACAATAATTTGTCACAGAGTTTTCTTTTCCGTGATAGTCTGCAAATAATGAAATTTTGCGTCCCATAATTACGTATGCTAATCAATTACTCCTACTCCCTTTTAAGCGTTTCGGTTTCCTCTGTTTGTCTGTACAGGATAAAAATACTTAGGGCATATTCCATCTGGCTATGTCACCATTGCGATAGGATATATATGATTGAAGCCTTTTCTTGGATTCATTTGACAATTCACAACTTGTATTTGAAACAATCTCAGTAAACTGTTTATTGATATTCATTCTTTTCTTATTTTGAATAGACTTGTGTTTCACCCTGTCGAATGGCTCTATCCAATCCTCCTCTGTCATTTGAAGAATATAGAACTGTTTTCCAGAATAATTTAATAGCCAATTTAATACATTTGTCGCAAAAAGTGTCATTTGCCCTTTTACTTCAACATGCAAATCCTTATCTGGCAGATAGAAATCAACTTTATGTTTCTTGTTTTTAGTGAATGGGCAACCAGAAATTTCTACCTGCGTACAATAATTAATCCCATTTCTTTTGAGAAATGATTCAAAACATTTTTCTGTATTCGTCATAATTTCTTCCAATCTTTTATGAAGTTTTCCCAATACTGATAGTTTGCCATAATTGTTGTATTTTAAATTAGATAGTTATTTGAAAACTCCGCTCTTGACGGCTTCTTGATAGGTGGCTTTAGCATAATTGACTTCATCATTGTCTACAGTTACTCTATAGCCATAATCTGTTTCACCCCTTCTTCTACTACTCTTTATATTTCCCAAATCTTCAACATGAATATTCGGTCTAAATTTTGAAAGTACTCTCTGTGCTAAATATTGATTTTTGTTTTTAATTGCAATACCAAGAATTTTCTGACAAAATCCATTGAATCTTTCTACAGAAGCAATGTGGCGTTCACAACCATTTTCGAAATCTCTAGCATCAGACCCATCATATTCAAACATTACTAATCCCATCTGTGGTTTTTTTTTGATAATACTCTCCTTTTCCGTTAATAAGCCTATGATAAAATCTGCATTTTCATCAGATTTTTTGGCTGCCAAATAATCAAACAGATTGTCATCCCTGTTGCTTTCATAATAGCTGGATTGGAATTTTTCTTTCCTTTGGTTAAAAAGCGTCTTCACAAAACCTTCATCATCGTTATCAATAGCCAATTCGATGAGCATAGATATACAATCGTCATCATTTCCATTTTCTTTTAACAGGAAAATAATGCGTTTTTTTGCATCTTCTGTGCCTTGGCTCATCAAATAAAGTGCCTCTTGCTTAAAAACATAGTTTTTGGCTTCTTCTACAGCATACCTCCACTCATAATCATCTGCTTTTCTGTTTTCCATCTTAGCCAAATACTGATGTGCCGCTACAAAATCTTGCGCCGCGCAACACTCTTGATAGCTCTCGTATGTTTGTCCGTTTTCTCCCTTAACGGTGATTCCACCACATGCAGCGAAAAGGCACATTGTTAGGCAGCATACTGCCAAAATTTTAATCGTTTTCATGTTCTTTAGTTTTTTGTTAATAAATTTTGCCTACTCCCTTTCCAGCGTTTCGGCTTCCTCTGTTTTTGTGGTTTAAATCAATCCCAATCACTTACTTTGCCACTGAGAAAGTCGAGTCCTCCAAGGATGCGGTCTCCCAAACCTCCCCAGAATCCTTTGTTTTTACTTGCTTCCGCGGCTTTAGCAGAAGCAAGGCTTTCGTATTTCACCTTGATCTTGTCAGCCTCGATTTCTGCCAGTTCCTTTTCGTGCTCCTGCATCATCTTGAACTTCTCCAAATCGCGGGCTGCCTGCTCGTCGCGTTCGGCTTTGGCTTCAAGTGCGTCGCGTCGTGCTCGGCATTTCTTCTCGTACTCGGCATAGACTCGCTGTGCGCTTGCGTGCTCGGGGCAATCGGTGGGAATCAGTTTGAGGTAGGCACCTATGGCGGGATTGAACTCCTCGCCGGCAGATGCCGCTGCTGCCTCCATTTCGCCGAGCATGTCTGCGGCCTGCTTGTGGAGCATACCCTTCAGAAGTTTGTCTTGCTTCTCCGTCACATACTTATACGAACTGGACTGCTCGGGAATGCTGGTGAGTATGGAAAGTGCCAAGGCATAGTTGCCCTCGCCCTCTGCTTTCTCCACTTGATTCTTCACCGTCGGCAGATTCTCGTCGTACCACTTCACGATGCGGTCGCTGGCCGACGATAGCATCTGCTGCAAGGCAGGCGTGTTCTTGATTTCCTTCACGGCATTCTGGTTGGCTTCGATGAACGAATTGCCCACACCGAGAATTTCTTGGGTGGATGTGCCATAGACGTCGCCTGTGGCTGTATTCATCACCTTGAAGGTGAGCGTGTAGTTCACGGTCATCTTTTGGGGTGCCGTCCCGGTTGCGGCGCGTCCTGTCTGTGCTATCTCGGTTCCAAAGACAATGCCATAGCTGCCCGCACCGCTGATGCCGTTCTGCGATGCAATTTCAAGAAGTTTGATGGCGATACGGTCGGCAATATCCTCTGTGATGTCCTCGCCTAACAAATTGGGGCGCAGTACACCGAATTTGACACCATGCCCATAGAGCAGCGTGTCGAGGCTGATCTCGTAGGCCGAGCGTTTGTAGTCTAACATCAGCCGTTTCTCTTCTTCGGACAAACTGGAAACACGCTCCTTCGGTTGGAACGCCTTTTTGCCGCTCTGTCCGCCACAGGCAACGATGGCCACGACCATCATCGCCACACCTATTATATAATATATACGTTTCATAATTGTCTTATTTTTTTAAATTCCATTGATACTGATGAGCACTTCGCCTAAGCCCTGCGCCTTGTTCGAGCACTTCAGGCCGAGGTTTTTGCGCAGGTTTTTCTGCAAGTCGCGCGTCCAGTCATAGACTCCATACTGCGTTCCGTCCTCGTTGAGGAGATTGATGCGGCAGTTCACAAAGTAGAGTTCCTTGTTGGTGTTGCGTTGCAGCTTGTGGGCTCCCTTGATGGTGTGAGCCTTCATGTAGTCGATGATCCAGTCGGCGTAGGTGTCGCCCTCGATGCTCTCGTCGGAGAGGTTCACCTTGCAGCCTTTTTCCACGGCGATGCGCACGGTGATTTCGCGGCCTCGGGTCAGGATGTCGGAGAAATACTTGGTGATGTCCTGTTGGAACTTCGGCATCTGCTCCTTGATGCTTGCCTGAATCGTCTCGGTGGTTGATTCGCCCTTGATGTTGCTCGCCGTCATTGTCGCCACAACTTTGTTGGTGTAGGCATCCAGTGCATTCAGTGTAAAACTCACATTCTTTTCGCCCCTGCGATTGTAATTGTGGCTGGTCATTGACATGGCTCTGTCGCGGCTCGTGTCGTAGGTCAGTTCAAGGATGATGTCGGGCTGTGCCACTGTGAGTAGCATGGTCTTGGCATCCTTCTCAAAGCCGTCTGCCATGTCGAGCGCTTCCTGCGTGTCGAGTTGCTTGAGCGTCTGCTCGAAATCGTTGAGTGGAAAATCCTTGTTGTTGAACTCGTTCTGGATGACCGAGATAATGCGCTTGGCGCGGTCGTCTTTCAGCAGATAGTTCTTGTAATCACGCAGAATGTAGTCGCGACCATTGGCCTTCTGTGTTGTCAGACACCTGAAGTTTTGCAACACCTGATCGCCCGGAATCACCATGATTTGCGGACGCGCCTGCTCAATGGCATTCACGCCGCCACTTTCATAGGCATCGAGGTCGCCAGAGGCTCCCTCTGCCAAATTGCCCCCTTTGTTGCCTCCGCAACTTGCCATAATCAGCACCGTCAGGGCTGCGATGGCGATGTTTAGTTTTCTTTTTTTCATGTTCAATTCGTTTTTAGTTATATTTTTTGTGATTTTTTTGATTCTAAAATCCGATAGCCGCCTCTTTCCAGTTATTGTTTTCCTCCAAAGGCTTTCCTTCCAATTGCAGCTTCATGATTTCTGCCATTTTTCGGACAATGGCAATGTGGCGGTCGTCCCATTCTGTGACACAGAAAGCCGTGCGAAGCGTAAAGGCGTTGCAATCCTTTCCTCCGCCAATCTGCACGGCAATGTTTTTCTTACCTGCGGGCAGATAATATTCGTCGAGGTCGGCTTTCAACTGGAATTCGTTTTCAAACATTCTTTCCATAGCCTGATAAAACAAGATGAACTGTTCTTCTCGGAGGGTTGTCGTCGGCTGTATTTCCAACTTTTTCTGCACCTCGTGAACGAAATGGAACTGCGTGGGATGCACGGGTTCTTCTGCTCCACTGGCAGAAAGCATGAAAACGGCCCATTTTTCTTCTCCACGGGTCATCTCGCGCACATCGCGCATGAATTCTTCCAACTCAGGATCTGCGTGTTCGTCGGCTATCAGATAGTAGCTGCGAGGTTGGTCTGGATTCTGCTCAAACTCCTTACTGATATAGTTGAAACCGCCGAACAAGGCAAGATAATAGGCGAAATGGCCGATGCCTGCCTCCGACACGCTGGAAGTTGATACAATCGTAATGTCGGAACCTCTGTCAATCTTGCAGCCATAGGAAGTTGGATTTTCAAGCGAAAAATGTTCGATGACGAGCCTATCTCGCGGATGTTCATTCATGTTTTGGGTGGTGGCAAGATTGCGCAAACGAAAGTTGTTGCAGAAGTCTATCGTGTCGAAAATGTCTTTCGTATCCATACGCTGGGCGGCTTGCACATCCACAACTGACACGAAACGCGGTACGACTCGATAGTGAGTATAGCGGCATTGTTTACGTTTGAAAGCATTTTTCAGACGCTCGCTGTAGCCCACCAATTCCTGTTGGCGTTTGTCATCTTCCATCGCTTTCCTAAAGCCATTGGCTACAAGTCCAGCAGGTACGGCAAAAATGAGAATCTTCAAGATGCCGATGATTGTATCAATATAACGGCCAATTAAAGTAATGGGACCATTACCGGCAAATTTGCCCGGATCGCCGATGTATCGGGTAACGGCCCAGACAAAGGCATCCCACAGATCCCACAGATTTTTGTACTCTTCGGGCTGTGCCGTGTGTTCTACAAAATAGAAAACAACAGACAAGACAAGAGTGATCCAAAACAAAACTTGAATGGATACCCAAAAGTCCTTCTTGGCATTTTTGAATGCGCGTCCGAATAGCACAAAAGCGTTAGTTCTTTTTACCATAAACCACGAATTCGTTTGTTTTATGCGCAAAAATAAAGAAAAATGGACGAGTTTCCTCATCCATTTTAGCCCATTTGTTAGTCCATTTTGCCATGCGGCCTCGTCCATTTCAGCCCATTTTAGTCCATTCCTTGCAACTTGCTGAAAATCAGCGGCTTACAAAGCTGGAAGGTTGCTAACGCGGGTTGCGGAGTCGCAGCAGGGATTCGAGGTTGTCGAGGTCGATGTCTTCGGCAACGCGCTCCCAGACGACTTGCGTGGTGTCGCTCTCGTGGAGCCTTACGCGATAGACTCCGCAATAGACAAAGGTGGAGTCGGGCATGTTTCTCATGAAGGTAATCATCAGATGGTTGCTTTCCAACTGGGAGAAATAGTGGCCGCGCAGGTGGTTGTGCTCGTCTTGTTTGTCCAACAAACTGGGGTCCAACCGCTCGGTGCGTGTCGGTAGCAACCGCGTCGTATCACCCAGATTGCCCCAACACGGATGGTTGTACATTCCGCCGAAGACAATGATGTTATCGACGTGAGGCAGCGGCTTCGACCAAGGCTGTCCGCTCAAGTCGGTGATGCCGAAAAGGGCGAGATAAGACGCGTGGTCGGGAAAGCGCGTACCCATTTTCAAGATATGACTTTCTTTCTCGGGTCTGTTTGCGAAGTGCAAGGTGGCGAGAACTGCGGCTGCCATCGCAACGAGAAGTATTGCCAAAAAGCATTTCCACGAGCAGCGGCGGCTTTTCTCGGGCTGTTGGGCAGTGGATTCCTCCGTCGGTTCTTCCTGTGGTTCGGACTCCAGTTTCTCGCAGAAGTCCTTCCAGTCGCGGTAGCCGACGTACTGCGACAGGATGTTCAGCGTGGAGAGGCGCGGAGTGCGCCCTTCGTTCAAGTACCCATAAAGTCGCTTCAGCGTGTTCGCGCTGACGTGTTCTCGACATTCCTCGGTCACGCTTTGAGAGAGCAGGTCGTAGTCTTTCGGCGTTTCTATGTGACGACCTATCTTCTTTTCCATTTTCTCGCGGAGTGCCGCAATGGATTTTTCTTCAAGTGTCATCTGACAATTCTGTTTATTTTTGCGTTAAAAAATAGTCTTTGTCTTTTTTCTCCGCAAAGTTACGATTTTTTCTGAAAAATCAGGCCATCCATTTCAGCCCATTTGTTAGTCCATTTCAGTCCATTTCTTGCAACTTGCTGTAAATCAGAGAATTACAAACATTGCCTTTTCTTTACAAATTGCTGAGTGCATACAAAGGTATTACCTCTATATGTCTTATATTTCCGTTGTCTTCTGGGTCGGAATGGTCGAAAAGCGAGAAATTTTCCAATGAGCTACGAATCGCTTTCGTGAGTTGACGCTTACAATTTTCGAAAATCCAAGGCAAAAACAAGAAAATTTTTTCAAAAATCCAAGGCAAAAATTGAGGGGATGATACAAAAACCCCACCCAAAAAGTTGGAAAATTGAATATGGTATTTGTCAGTTCGCCGACCTCGAACTGAGTTTCTTCCCTTTCTTGTCCCACGTGAAAATCCAACTGCCACGGCGACTGGTGATGGTGTTGCCCGACACGCCGACAATTTCGCCGACATCTGAGGCGTTCATTGCTTTCAACACTTTGCCTTTGGCATCGTAAATGCGGTAGAAAGAGTAGTATTTCGCCACGAGGAAGTCGCTGCCCCAGCCCTTGAGGTCGCCGATGCTACTGCGCGAAAGTCCACCGATTTTCTTGCCTGACTCGTCATAGACGTAGTACCAATTCTTCGTCGCCTCGACATACGAAATCTGCCGTTGCTGAGCCTGAACGCCAAGCGTCAGCATCGTCATCAGAATGACCAATATTTTTTTCATATCATTATTTATTTTTCTGACTAAACTACAATTTCTCGCCATAGCAGAGGTCGCCACAGTCGCCGAAGCCGGGAACGATGTATTTGTGCTCGTTCATTTCGGGGTCGATGGCGGCGCACCACAGCGTAACATCGGCCTCGCCGACGGCCTGCCGCACGACATCGATGCCTTCTTCCGTGCCAATCACGCAGGCGATGTGGACGCTCCGGGGCGTGCCGGTTTTCAGGAAGGCTTCGTAGGCGGCTGCCATCGAACCGCCCGTCGCCAACATCGGATCGACGATGAGCAGCGTTTTCCCCTCGACGCTCGGCGCAGCGATGTACTCCGTGTGAACGCCGACCTCGGTGTGTTCGCGGTTTTTATACATTCGGAAGGCGGAAATAAAGGCGTTTTCCGCGTGGTCGAACACGTTGAGGAAGCCCTGATGGAAAGGCAGTCCGGCGCGTAGCACCGTGGCGAGAATCATCGGGTCTGTCGGCACGGAAACGGCAGCCTCGCCGAGCGGTGTCGTCACGTTGATGGTTTCGTACGTGAGTTGGCGCGAAATCTCGTAGGCCATGCACATTCCGATGCGCTCGATGTTGTTGCGGAACAGCAGTCGGTTCTGTTGATACTTTTCGTCGCGAATCTCTGCAAGATAACGGTTCATGACCGTGTTTTGCTCACTTAAATTGATGGTTTTCATATCGTTTTTGTTTAAAATTTGTTGCAAATTTACAAAAAAATCTCAACCTATCTTCTTTTCGGCAAAAAAAATGAAAATTTTTTTGTTATCCGCCCAAAAATTCGTACCTTTGCACCCCGAAAGGAGAATTTTGAAAATTTCAGGGTATATATTCACATTTAATTCATAAAAAACTATGGCAACATTCGACAAATCAATCTTGGAAAAGTACGGTATCACCGGTACGACAGAAGTGGTTTACAATCCCTCGTATGAGCAACTCTTCGAGGAGGAGACCAAGGAAGGACTTGAAGGCTTTGAGGTCGGCAAAAACACCGAACTCAATGCTGTGAACGTGATGACGGGCATCTATACGGGTCGCTCGCCTAAGGACAAATTCATCGTGATGGACGAAAACTCGAAAGACACCGTTTGGTGGACTTCCGATGAATACAAAAACGACAACCATCCCGCTTCCGAGGAGACTTGGAAGGCTGTGAAAGACATTGCCAAAAAGGAACTGAGCAACAAGCGCCTCTTCGTCATCGACGGATTCTGCGGTGCCAACGAGGACACGCGCATGGCCGTGCGCTTCATCATGGAAGTGGCTTGGCAGGCTCATTTTGTGAAGAATATGTTCATCCGTCCGACGGAAGCCGAACTGGAGAACTTCACGCCTGACTTCATCGTCTATAACGCTTCGAAGGCTAAGGTTGAGAACTATCAGGAACTCGGTCTGAATAGCGAGACAGCCGTTGTCTTCAACGTGACTTCGAAAGAGCAGGTGATTATCAACACTTGGTACGGCGGCGAAATGAAGAAGGGTATGTTCTCGATGATGAACTACTTCCTGCCGCTGAAGGGCATTGCTTCGATGCACTGCTCGGCCAACACCGACATGAAGGGCGAGAATACCGCCATCTTCTTCGGCCTCAGCGGAACGGGCAAGACCACGCTTTCGACTGACCCGAAGCGTCTGCTCATCGGCGACGACGAGCACGGCTGGGAC
>JAFYJH010000054.1 GCA_017538195.1 Prevotella sp. | reverse complement strand
CGGTCGGCGTCGGGGTCGCTCGCAATCACGAGGTCGGCGTTCAGGCGCGTTCCGAGATTCATACCCATCGTCATCGCCTCGGCATTTTCGGGATTCGGGCTGACGACGGTCGGGAAATTGCCGTCAATCGTCATCTGCTCAGGCACCACGTGAATATTCTGGAAACCCCACGAGCGCAGGGCTTCGGGAATGATGACGCGACCGCATCCGTGCAGCGGCGAATAGACGATGTTCAAATCTTTGTTGCGCAGAATCACGTCCTGATCGACCATAGCCTCCTTCACGGCCTGCAAATAGTCCCAGTCCATCTCGCCGCCAATCGGCACGATGAGTTCCTTGTTTCCCTCGAATTTCACGTCGTCGATCGTCACCTTGTTCACCTCGTCGATGATGCCCTTGTCGTGCGGAGCCAACACCTGTGCGCCGTCGTCCCAGTAAGCCTTGTAGCCGTTGTATTCCTTCGGGTTGTGGCTCGCCGTCACGTTCACGCCCGCCTGCGAACCGAGGTGGCGAATCGCGTAGGAAACCTCCGGCGTTGGGCGCAGGCTCTCGAAGAGATAAACCTTGATGCCGTTGGCCGAGAAGATGTTGGCAACCGTCTCGGCGAAGAGCCGTCCGTTGTTGCGGCAGTCGTGGCCCACGACAACCGAGCACTGCTTGCCCGGAAAAGCCTTCAGAATGTAGTTGGCGAATCCCTGCGTCGCCATTCCCACGATGTAGATGTTCATACGGTTCGTTCCGGCACCCATAATGCCGCGCAGTCCGCCCGTGCCAAATTCGAGGTCGCGGTAGAAAGCGTCGATGAGTTCCGTCTTGTCGTCGTTGTCGAGCATAGCCTGTACAGCCTTGCGCGTCTCCTCGTCGAACGAGGGAGTTAGCCATTGCTTGGCTCTTGCCTCACATTGGGCAATCAATTCTTTGTTCGTTTCCATATTTTTTGATGTTTTTGTTTGTTTGTAATTGATTTTTTGTTGTTATGAATAATTATGATGCAAAGTTACGAATTTATTTTTCAAATCTCATTCGATTCGACGAGATTTTTTTCACGAATTATTGATTTTTTACTGATTTTTTTGAAGCGTCAGCCGAAGGATGTTTTTCGTTTCGGGCGTGACGGCAAAGCGATTGTCGGGTCGCTCGGCGACGAGCCAGACGATGCGGCCTGTGGCATCGGCGACGAGGGTTTGCTGCTGTTTTTCGGCGAGCGACCTTTTTCGGTCGGTCAGGAAGTCGCTCACGAGTTTGCTGCCCGACATTCCGAAGGGCACGAAGCGGTCGCCCTGCCCTACTCGCCGCCAAGTCAATGGGAACGCGACTTTGTCGGCATCCAAAGTGGCGGTTTTCGGCTCTTTGCTAACGATGAAATCGGCGGTTTTCGGGAAAATTTCGACTTGCAAAACGGCATTTCCGAGGGAAAACGAGCCTGCGCCGCCGATTTCGACGGCTTCGGGAATTTCGCCCTGCCGACGGCTCAAAACGAGGCAATCGCGGTCGAGCGTCAGCGTGTGGTCGGGCGAGTGCCACTGCCGTCCTGTCGCAACGCGATTTTCGCAGCCTGAACGATGCGCCAAGGCATCGGAAATCTGCTCGATTTGCTGCCGATTGAAGCCCTGCGGAGCCAACAAATGATAGAGCAGATAGCGTGGCGAGGGCTGTGCGAGCAACTGCGGAATGTCGATGCGGAAAAGGAGCGGTTCTCGGTCGGAAATCACCGATGAAACCGCGTTTTTTCCTTGCTCCAAGGCTGCGTTGAGCACGATTTCCGCGTCAGTCAAGTGGCGAGCGGTCAGGCAGAGTTCATCAACCGCCGACGGATTGATTTCCTTCAATTTCGGAAGAATTTCCAGTCGGATTTTATTGCGCACGTGGTCGGTGCAGCGGTTCGTGCTGTCGGTTACGAAATTCTGCCCTTGCGAGGCGAGAAAATCCTCGATTTCATCGCGCCGAACTTCCAACATCGGCCTCAAGACAAAACCGCGTCGGGGCGACATTCCCGTGAGTCCGTGCAGACCGCTTCCGCGAAGCAAATGAAGCAACAATGTTTCGGCATTGTCGTCGGCGTGATGAGCAACGCAAACACCATGAAAACCAGACTTTTCCAAAAGTTGACTAAAGTAATTATACCGCAGTTCGCGAGCCGCCATTTCGATGCTGATTTTGTGTTGTCGGGCGTAGGAAAAAGTATCGAAATCGACCCGATGAAATCGGACATTTTGCTCGGCGCAGAGCGTTTCGCAGAAGCGTTCATCGCGGTCGGACTCGTCGCCTCGAAGATGGAAATTGCAGTGGGCGGCTTCAATCGAAAAACCCAATCGCTGCAACACCAACAACAGGCAAACGCTGTCGGCACCGCCCGAAAGGGCGACGAGGTATCGCCCGTCGCGGTCGAGCAGGCGATGTCGCTCGATGAAATCGCGGATTTTCGCTTCAAACTTCCTCATTTTCAATCAGTTCATAGTCGTGCGTCGCTTCCAATCGACCGATTTCCCGATACATCTGAATACAGGCCCACGCATCCGTCGCGGCATAGCGTTTCTGCCTGTCGCTCAGCACGTCGGCATCCCAGTTCGTCAGTTGTTGTCGCTTGCTGATTTTCTGTCCGAAAAAGTTCGCGTAGAGTTTCTGAAGGCTCATATCCTCGATGCCGAGTTGCCCGACCATTTTTTGCAGGTCGATGAAGCGTCCGGGCGTGAAATTCTGCCGTCGTTTCAGCGAAACAATGTCGTCTTTCAGCGAGAGCCCGATCATCGGCACTTCGGTGTTTTCCAACAGTCGGACGATGGCGGGCGTGATTCCCATCATATTCAGTCGAAAAAGGAAGCAGATTTCGTCGGTTGCAACCTGCAAGAGCGACACCTGATTGAGTTTTCCGCGCCGAAACGAGGGCCGCGTCTCGGTGTCGATGCCGAGAAAAGGCTGCGTGAGCAGAAAATCGACGGCGCGTTCCGCCTCGCCCTCGCTGAAAACCACAACGATGCGACCGCCGAACTCCGCAAGGGGCAAATCGGCAATTTCCTGCTTCGAAAACCGCTTGTAAATGACTTTTTTCATATAGAAATCGCTATCAATCGTCGAAAAAATTGCTTCCAAAGAGCAAAATATCGCTTTCGAGCTGCAAAATTAGAAAAAAAAGTGCGAAAAGTTGTCTGAATCTGATTTTTTTCCACTATTTTTGCACTTAAATTTGAAAACACAAGAGATTATGGCAAAGAAAAAGGCTGAAAAGAAGCCCAAAAACTTGAAGGAAGCCACTGGGTTTCATCACATATTCGACAACGAGAAGCTCGATTTCGTGCTCGGAATCCTGCTCATTGCAGTCGCTATCTACGTGACGATAGCGATGGTTTCGTATTTGAACACGGGACAGGCCGACCAGAGCCTGCTCGAAGACCTGCGACCGGGCGAATGGCTCAACAACGAGCGGCAATTCGCCAACTACTGCGGATCCATCGGCGCACTGCTCTCCCACTACCTCATCACCGTGAACTTCGGACTGCCGGCGTTCCTGATTCCGGCCTTTCTCGTGCTCGCCGGACTGCGCCTGATGCAAGTCTATAAGGTCAATCTGTGGAAATGGTTCTTCGGAATGGCGATTGTGATGATTTGGAGTTCGGTGTCGTTTGCAAAATTCCTCTCGCCGCTGATGGACAACCAAGTCTATAATCCGGGCGGCAACCACGGACTCTTTTGCGTTCAGCAACTCGAAAACATCGTCGGACCTCCGGGACTGACGGCGATTCTGCTGCTCGTCGCGGTGGCATTTCTGACCTATCTCAGCGCGGAAACCATCAATGTGATTCGGAAAATGCTGAATCCCATCGGCTACGTGACGTCGAAGGTGAAACTCATCGTCACCAACAACCACGACAACGAAGTTCCGACGACCGCCACGCCGACGATTGACACGACCGAAATGCCCGAAGACCCGCAACCGACGGTGGTGGAACTGCCGATGGGTGACGAAAACGACAAGAAAGGGACGATTTTGCCCGTCGTAGATACGCCAGAAAAGGGAAAAGACGACGAGCCGGAGCCGATTGTCGAAGTGGGAAAAGACGAGGACAAGGCGAAAGGAAAAACTTTGACGATTGAAGAAATCAGAAGTACGCCTATCGACCCGCGTGAGCCGTTTACACGCTATAAATTCCCGACGCTCGACCTGCTGAAAAAATACGACAATTCGGGCAAACCCGAAATCGATATGGAGGAAATCAAGGCCAACAATCAGCGCATCGTCGAAGTGCTCAACTCGTTCAGCGTAGCCATCAAGGAAATCAAGGCGACCGTCGGCCCGACCATCACGCTCTACGAGATCACGCCGGCTCCGGGCGTGAGAATTTCGCGCATCCAGACGCTCGAAAAAGACATTGCGCTGCACCTCGCCGCACTCGGAATCCGCATCATCGCGCCGATGCCCGGCAAGGGAACCATCGGAATCGAAGTGCCGAACAAAAAGCCGAACATCGTGTCGATGGAAAGTATTCTGAACTCGAAAAAATTCCAAGAAACGACGATGGACCTGCCGATTGCGCTCGGAAAAACCATCACCAACGAGGTTTATATGGCGGACTTGGCGAAGATTCCGCATCTGCTCGTCGCCGGTGCCACGGGACAGGGAAAATCGGTCGGTCTGAACGCGATTATCACCTCATTATTGTATAAAAAGCATCCGAATGAACTGAAATTCGTGCTCGTCGATCCGAAAATGGTGGAATTCAGCCTTTACCAGCCGATTTCGAGCCATTTTATGGCCGCGCTGCCCGAAAACGAGGAAAAACCGATCATCACCGACGTGTCGAAGGTCGTGCGCACGCTCAACTCGCTCTGCGAACTGATGGATCGCCGCTACGAACTGCTCGAACACGCCCACGTAAAAGGCATCAAGGAGTATAACAAGAAGTTCATCAACCACGAACTCGACCTGACGAAAGGCCACGAATATATGCCGTATATCGTCGTCGTCATCGACGAGTTCGGCGACTTGATTATGACCGCAGGCAAGGAAATCGAACTGCCGATTGCCCGCATCGCCCAGAAAGCGCGTGCCGTCGGCATCCACATGATCATCGCGACGCAACGCCCGACGACGAACATCATCACGGGTACGATCAAGGCGAATTTCCCGGGCCGAATGGCATTCCGCGTGATGTCGCAAATCGACTCACGCACGATTCTCGACCAGAAAGGCGCCGACCAACTCGTGGGTCGAGGCGATATGCTGATTCTCACCGGAAACGAGCCTGTGCGCGTGCAGTGCGCCTTCGTCGATACGCCCGAAGTGGAGCGCATCAACAAGTTTGTCGAGGCGCAGCCCGGACCTGTCGAGCCGATTGAACTGCCCGAACCTGTGGCCGAAACCAGCGGCAGCGAAGGCGGCAGCACGAGTGGCGGCGGTGGCGGTTTCACGGATCCGCTGTTCGAGGAGGTCGCCCGTGCCGTCGTGATGACGCAGCAAGGCTCCACGAGTATGATTCAGCGGCGATTCTCGATTGGTTTCAACCGCGCCGGACGACTGATGGACCAACTCCACGAGGCTGGAATCGTGGGCGTGGCGCAGGGTGCGAAGCCGCGTGAGGTGCTGATTAGCGACGAAAATTCGCTCAACGCGCTGTTCGCAAGGCTGAAGGAGCCGACTGGCATTTAAACTTTGAATCGATTGGAGCGTCAAAAAAAGTGATTAGTGATTAGTGAAAAGTGATTAGTGAAAAATGAAAAGAAACATTTTTTTGATATTGTTCGGGCTGCTGAGTTTCGTCGGAGCGACGGCCCAGACTGCGGCGGAAGTGCGGAAAAGTGCTTCTGAAGCGCGTAAAATTCTCGACAAAACGGCTTCGGTCGTCAGTCGGAAGGGCGGCGCGAGCGCGTCGTTCAAGATTTCGAGTCCGAAAATCGGCTCTACGACGGGAACAATCGCCATCAAAGGCAAGAAATTCCACGCTCGCACGCCGCAAGCCATCGTCTGGTTCGACGGAAAAACGCAGTGGAGCTATATGAAATCGACCGACGAAGTCAATGTCTTCACGCCGACCGAAGCGCAGCAGATGGCGATGAATCCCTATCAGTTCATCAACCTCTACAAACACGGCTACACGCTCTCGGTGACGGGCAGCGACCGCAATTTCCACAACATCCGGCTCGTCGCCCAAACCCAAGCCCGCAGCGCACAGGAACTTTACATCAAAATCAACAAAAAGACCTACACGCCGACGCAGGTGAAAATGCGCGAGGGAACGACTTGGACAACCATCGACATCACCGGTTTTCAGGCGAAAGACCAGTCGGACGGCATCTTCGTGTTCAACGCCAAGGACTTCCCGAAGGCTGAAATCATCGATTTACGCTAAAATCCGATTATGAACCGACTACAAACCATCCGCGAACTGCGCCGACACCGCAAACTGGCCGAGAAACGCGCCGTGAACTACGAGCAGAACAAGACCGCCAAATACGTGATGATGTTTCTCGGCGGTTTTGTCATTGTCTATCTGATGTTTTTCGCCGTGATGTTCTCGCTGATCGCCAACGAAAGCGCGTCGGTGACAGCCATCGAATTGATGATGGGACTCGCGCCGTTCATCCTTTTGGTCGATTTTCTGTTCCGATTTCTCGCACAGCAAACGCCGTCGCAAATCGTGAAACCCTACGTTTTGCTGCCGATTCCAACCTCGACCTGCATCGACACGTTCATCGGAACTTCGCTTTTCAACTGGGGCAATCTCATCTGGTTTGCGATGCTCGTGCCCTTCGCCATTATGTCGGTGTTGTTCGTCGAAGGATTTTGGGCGACGCTCGGATTTCTGTTCTGCTTCTACCTGCTGATTCTCGCCAACAGCCAGTGGTATTCCATCGCGCGCACGCTCGTGAACAATAGTCTTTTCTATTGGATCGTTCCCGTCGTCGTCTATGCGCTCGTCGCCCTGCCGATTCTGCTGAAAGGCGGCAGCGAAAAGGGTTTCGATGACTTTTTCGACTTCTACGCAGGCATCGGAACGGCTATCAGCGACGGCAGCGCCCTGCCCTATCTTGGCGCGCTTGCTCTGCTCGTCGTGCTCGTTTTTATCAACCGACGGCTGCAAATGACGAATGTGATGCGCGAACTCTCGAAAACCGAGCAGACGAAACTTCGCAGCGTCAGCCAATTCGCCTATTTCGACCGCTTCGGCGAGGTCGGACAATATATCAAACTGGAAATCAAGTCGATTTTGCGCAATAAAAATCCGCGAAAAGGCTTTATTGTGGCGACCGCACTCGTGCTGATGATGAGCATTCTGATTGCCTACACCACCGTCTATGACGGACAATTCGGCACGAATTTCTGGTGCGTCTATAACTTCTTCATCTACGGCTCGATGCAACTCACGAAAATTATGTGCAACGAGGGAAACTACATCGACTGCCTGATGGTTCGACGCGAAAACATCCTGAAACTTTTGAAGGCAAAATACATTTTCAGCACCGCCACGCTCGTGTTTCCCTTCGTGCTGATGCTGCCGCCGGTCATTTCGGGCAAGTGGTCGCTGTTGATGGTCGTTTCCTACGCGGTTTTCACCGCCGGATTCCAATATTTCATCCTCTTCCAGATGGCCGTCTATAACAAGCAAGCCATCCCGCTGAACACGAAATTCATCAGCAAGAGCGGCGTGGAAAACAACTATTTCCAAGTCGTCATCCAAATCGCAGGCTTGTTCCTGCCCGTCGTTCTCATCAGCGTTCTGCTGCTGTTCCTGAACGAAACCGTCGCCTACATCATCATCCTCTCGATTGGTGCGGGATTCATCGCCGCGCAACCGCTCTGGCTCCGCAATATCTACAACCGAATGATGCGGCGGAAATACGTTCTGATGGAAGGATTCCGCAGTTCGAGATAATATAAGTGAAGAGTGAAGAGTGAAGATTGAAGAGTGAAAAATGAAGAATGAAGAATTGTAAACTGTAAACTGTCAACTCTCAACTATGAACTATAAACTATGAACTATGAATTATATTGCAATCATCCCAGCCCGCTACGCCTCGACGCGCTTCCCCGGCAAACCATTGGCCTTGCTCGGCGGAAAAACCGTGATTGAGCGCGTCTATCGGCAAGTTTCCGAGGTCGTCGAAGAAGTTTTCGTCGCCACCGACGACGAGCGGATTTTCCGCGAGGTGGAACGCTTCGGCGGACGTGCCGTGATGACTTCCCCAAACCATCGCAGCGGCACCGACCGCATTCAGGAAGCCGTCGAAACCATCGGCACGCAGGCCGACGTCGTCATCAACGTGCAGGGCGACGAACCCTTCATTCAAGCCTCACAAATCGAGGAACTTTGCCGCCAATTCGACGACCCGACGACGCAAATCGCCACGCTCGGCAAACGCTTCGCCTCGATGGAAGCCGTTGAAAACGAAAATTCGCCGAAAATCGTCCTCGACAACAACGGTTTCGCACTCTATTTCTCGCGCAGCGTCATTCCCTTCGTGCGCGGCATCGACCGCAGCCGTTGGCTCGAACAATTCCCCTTCTTGAAGCACATCGGCCTCTACGCCTACCGCCGCGAGATCCTTCGCGAAATCACGCAGTTGCCGCCCTCGTCGCTCGAACAAGCCGAGAGCCTCGAACAACTCCGTTGGCTGCAAAACGGCTATCGCATCCGCGTTGGCCTCACCGATGTCGAAACCATTGGCATCGACACGCCCGACGACCTTGCGCGAGCAGAGGAATTCCTCGGAAAATTTTGAGAGAACACAACATTTTAGAAAAATCAGGGACTCTTTCGCTGACGAAAAAGTCCCTGATTTAGTTCTCAAAAAAGTTTTTGCTTTCTTACTTAATAACTTTTTTACCATCGAATATATACACTCCCTTTTGTTTTGGCATTCCTGCCAATTTCTGACCATTAACGGAGTAATACCCAGTATCGTTTTTTCCGTATTTCATAGGATTGGCTATCCCCTGTATGGCTTCTTTGGTACATACTGGGCGGATTGTAGAACCTATACAACGTCGTTGAGCATCCCAGTCCGTGTCATCGGGATCTTCTGAATAAAAATTCAATATAATACTCTGAACTGCGGAAATTTTTCTTGTTATAGAACCATGTGACCTACTCCAATAGTAGCCATTTTTCCCAGAACGAAGTTGTACACCTTCATAAACTCCTGCGGCAGGAAGAAAAATGGAATTGCCATTAGGCCCGACAACCTTACACCCACCGACTCCATTCTGTGTAGTCCATGTCCAACTACATTTGTAGGCAAGTTCCTTAATCTGATCAAAGCTCGGCATTCGCCATTGTCTTCCCCAATTTACATAGGCGGCATCGTCTTCAAGGTCGAGTTCTATTTTGTTGTCAACCTTCTCATCAAACCTATCCTTGTACTTAGTTAAGTTGTATTCGGAAGAAACATTAGAACCATTATACCATTTGTAATTTTCCCAACTGAATTCTTTTTTCGGCTTTGTTTCTCCCCATGCGAAGTAATCGCCGTACTCCTCAGGTTTTGTCGCTCCAACATTGCACGATGCCCACAGCGTTCCTGAAGGCAAGCCGAGATCGATGGCTTGGGCTGATGATTTGTCGTTTACTTCTGAGTTTTCATTTTCATCGTCGTTGTTACAAGCGACAAGTCCCATGCTGATGGCTCCCAAAGGAAGCATCGAAAGGAATAACACGGCAGCGACTTTTGCCGTTTTCATCATTGAATTAAAATTGTTTTGTTTCATAAAATTTTGAAATTGAAAAAGGCGCTAACCATTCGTTTGCTTATTTTCTTTATTTGGTTACCGCCAAGTGACCATGCAACTAAACAAGCAAGAACAATTCACGCCCTTGCGGACGCGAACTTCCCAAACTGCTTGCTCTCAGTTGCAAATATTGGCGGTATTCATAAAGAGAGAACAAGAGCTGAAAGCTCTAATTTCTAATAAGTTGCGAACGGAAGAACGACCTTTGTGTTAATAGTTTTTGTTGTCAATTCTCCCTGTGGGCAGGCTCCGCTGTGCTCGGCCAAATCCCTAATTCACGATGTCACTGTCTGTTTCTTACTTCATTT
>JAFYJH010000053.1 GCA_017538195.1 Prevotella sp. | reverse complement strand
GGAGCCCCCTCCAACCTCCCCCCACTGGGGGAGGCTTTCAAATCGGAAATATCTCCATTTTTTACGGGAGAGAGGCGTTGTCGAAGATTTCCGTAGTCGAGTTGAGGGACGAACTCGGTCGAAAGGCGATAGATGACGTGCGTGATGACAAAACGGTTTTTCCAGTCCTGTTTGAAGCGGCTCTGGCGATAGCTGTAGCCGATTTCGTCGTTCTCGAAAGTGACGCGGCGACCCGTCGCAATTTCCACCGCCTCGACGCACTCGATGATGTCTTTCGCCTCCACGCCGTAGGCCCCGATGTTCTGCACGGCACTCGCGCCGACCTCGCCCGGAATCAGCGAGAGATTTTCAGCCCCAAACCAAGCATTTTCGACGCAAAAAGCCACGAAATCGTCCCACGTTTCACCGCTTCCAGCCCTCACGAGCACGGAATTTCCTTCTTCGACAACTTTTTCAATGCCCTTGATGGCGGAATGAAGCACCGTTCCGTCGAAATCGCCCGTGAGCAACAGGTTGCTGCCACCGCCGAGCAAGAGCAACGGTTGGTCGGCATCGGTCAGTCGTTTGCAAACGGCCTGCAATTCGCCAACCGTCGAAAATTCGATGAACCTCCGGCAATTCGCGTCGATGCCGAAAGTATTGTGATTCAATAAGTTATAATTTCTAATATCCTTCATTTTCAATCGTTTTTCTTCTTTTTCTTTCCAGAGTCGGAAAGGGCTTTATTCCGAAAACTTCACCAACTTCCACTGGTCATTTTTCCGTTTGAAAGTCATCGAAACATTCAGTCCGTTGGCCACGCCGCGCACCACCATCACTTTCTGGTTCTCGTCGGTGAGCACCTGCCCGTAGTTCACGTTATAAATGATGTTGTCGGGAATCAGCGTAGGCTTGAAAAACGGCCATTGTTCGCGCGTGATCGCACCCGTCACATCCGAAAATTCCTCGTCGGAATCGGGCACCGTCATCAGCACAAATTCGTTGAGGCTCTGCGTCTGAAAAGCCGTGTCGGTGGCGAAATGCTGATAGAAATTCAGGAACGAGCCGCAGGGATGCTCGCTCAGCCGCTTGCGCTCCACCGACGTGAGCCGCCATTCGCCCTCGATTCGGTCGAAAACATATTGTTTCACGAGGTTTTCGTTCATATACAATTTCTCGACTTCCGCATGGTTGAGCGTTGAATTTTTCGAGAGCGAATCCTGCTCTTCGTCGTCCAAAAGCAGCGTGTAAAAACCTTCTGCCATGAAGAAATGGCTGTATTTCCACTGCTTGCGGTCGAGCATCGTCGTCGCGCCATCTTCGTGAATCGGCAGCGGAAACTGGATCCGGCTCATCTGCATGTGGCGATTGCCTGCGAAATTGAAGAAAAAATCGTCGAAAAGCTCATCCACCGCCTTCGGCAGCGGCGCATCCTCGACAATATCCTCGATGGAATCGGTCGCCAACGAGTCCGTCGTCAGCGAATCGGCAGCCACATCCTCCTCAGCCGTCGGCGTTTTCTTGTCCGAACAGCCGACACCGCCTGCGTACAGCATCAGCAACATTCCCACTGCCAGCCATGCCGACGCGCCGTTTTTCTTCCAACATTTAAACTTCATGCAAAACCCAAGTCCGTGGTTTCTATCAATTCGCTTGCAAAATTAGAAAAAATTCTCCGAAACAAACTATTTTTGCCAAAAATTTGCTTCAAAAAGATGGTTTCTTCAGAAAAATTTCGATTTGGAAGTCAAAAAAGATCCTCCGTCGTGTAACTTGCAGGCAGCGGACGGCTGTTGTACTGGCTGGCCATCACTTCGCCGTAGGCTCCGGCTGAGCGGATGGCGAGCAAATCGCCGCGCCGACAGCGATTCAGGTCGTATGCCTTGACGAAAACGTCGCTCGACTCGCAAATCGGACCGACCACATCGTAGGTTTCCGCCGGCTCGTCGCTCGTGATGTTTTCGATGCGGTGGAAGGCGTTGTAGAGCGCAGGGCGAATGAGGTCGGTCATTCCGGCATCGACGATGGCAAACTGCTTCGCCGTGCCTTGTTTCACGTACAAAACGCGGGTGACGAGCGAACCGCACTGCGCCACGACAGCGCGACCGAGTTCGAAATGCAAGTGCTGGCCGTTGCGCAACTTCAATTTTCGGGCGTAAGTGTCGAAATAGTCCTTGAAATCGGCTATCGGCAGGTGATTCGGATGGTCGTAACTGATGCCGAGTCCACCGCCGACATTGATGTGTTCGAGTCGGATTTTCTTCTGTTCCAAGCGGTTTTGCAGGTCGTTGATGCGGTTGCAAAGCGCCTCGAAGTCGCCCATGTCGAGAATCTGCGAGCCGATGTGGAAATGCAGGCCGAGAAACTGGATGTTTTTCATCGCCTGCGCCGCCTCGATGACGGCATCCATATCGCTCATCGCAATGCCGAACTTGTTTTCGGCGAGTCCGGTCGTGATGTTCGCGTGGGTGTGGGCTCCGACATTCGGATTGATGCGCAGACAGACGCGCGCCGTCTTGTTTTTCGCCTCGGCCAACTCATTGATAATCAACAATTCTGCCAGACTTTCCACATTGAAGCAGAAAATGTCGTTGTCGAGTCCGAGATTGATTTCCCAGTCGCTTTTTCCCACGCCTGCATACACGATTTTCGACGCAGGAAAACCCGCTGCGAGTGCCGCACGAATCTCGCCACCGCTCACGCAATCGGCTCCGAATCCGGCTTGGCTGATGATGCCGAGCACCTTCGGATTGGCATTGGCCTTAATCGCGTAGTGAACGTGGAAATTCGCGTGTTTATTGGCCTCGCGCGTGATTTCCGCCAACGTTTCGCGCAGCAGCACCGTGTCGTAATAATAAAAAGGTGTCTGCCTTTTCGCGAACGACTCGACGGGGAATTTGCCTTTGATTACTCCCATTTTCCTCACTCCTTAACTCCCTAACTCCTTAACTCCTTAATTAAACAGTTTCTCGCTCAGATTTTGCAATGCGCGTTTCTTGTCGCAGCCTTTGATGAGGAACGAAATGTTATAATTCGAGCCGCCGTAGGACACCATTCTCACGGGAATGTTCTTCATCGCCTCCATCGCCAGCGTCTCGAAACCGAGGTTGCTCCAATCGAGGTCGCCCACGACGCAGACAATCGTCATATCGGTATCGACCGTCACCGTGCCGTATTTTTTCAGTTCATTGACGATGTCGTTCAAGTGCGACGCATTGTCGATGCTCATCGACACGCCCACTTCCGAGGTTGCAATCATATCAATCGGCGTCTGATACGACTCGAAAATCTCGAAAACCTTGCGCAAAAAGCCCGTCGCGAGCAACATTCGGCTCGACTTGATTTTGATGGCCGTGATGTTGTCTTTCGCCGCCACCGCCTTGATTTTTCCGCGCATAATCACGTTGTCGATAATCGTGCCGTCGGCCTTCGGATCCATGGTATTCTTCAGTCGGACGGGAATTCCGGCGTATTTCGCAGGCTGAACGCAGGTTGGATGCAGGATTTTCGCCCCGAAATAGGCCAACTCAGCCGCTTCCTCGAAGTTCAACTGGCGCACAGCCTCCGTTTTTTCGACGACGCGCGGATCGTTGTTGTGCATTCCGTCGATGTCGGTCCAAATCTGGATTTCGTCGGCAGGCAGCGCAGCACCGATGAGCGACGCCGTGTAGTCGGAGCCGCCACGTTGCAGGTTATCGACCTCGCCGTAGGCATTGCGGCAGACGAAACCCTGCGTGATATAGATTTGATAGCCCTCGTTCTGGCTCATCACGGCGGCGAGTTTTTCCTTGATATATTGCGGGTCGGGCTCGCCGTTTTTGTCGGTCCGCATAAAGTCGAGCGCGGAGAGCAGCACGGCCTTCACGCCCTGTTCCTGCAAGTAGTTCACGACCATATTCGTGGACATCATTTCGCCTTGCGCCACGATGCTTTTTTCCTCGAAAGAGGTGAAAATATCCTTCGTGAACGAGCGCAGATAATCGAATTCGGCAGCGAGGAAGTCGCGCGTTTTCTGCTTGTAAGGCTCGGTGGCGAAAAGTTCCTCGACATGCGCCATATACTTCTTTTCCAACTGGTTGATGATCTCGTTGGCACCCTCGGGATTCTTTTTGTAGAGATAATCCGAGATTTCGACGAGCGAATTGGTCGTTCCGCTCATCGCCGATAGCACGATAAACGTCGGTTCGCCCGACTCCGTGACCAATGCGGCCACTTCTTTCATTCGTTGCGGCGTTCCCACTGAGGTGCCGCCAAATTTCATGACTTTCATATTTTAATTCTTAATTCTTAATTCATTCTCAGCACATTCGTAAACCTTGCCCGGATATTGGGCGAGAATATCGTTGTTGTGCGTCGAAATCACCACGGCAGTTCCCTTTTCCGCGACCTGCTTCAGCAGCGCCACGATGTTGGCAGCCGTCACACTATCGAGATGGGCGGTCGGCTCGTCGGCCACGATGAGTTTCGGGTTGTTCAACATCGCCCGTGCAATGGCGATTCGCTGCTGTTCGCCGCCCGACAACTGCGACGGCATTTTCTTCCGACAGTCGGGCATTTCCACCGCTTCCAAAACCTCGTCGATGCGCTCGGAAATGGCTTTTTTGTCCTTCCATCCCGTCGCTTTCAACACCAATTTCAGGTTGTTTTCCACCGTGCGGTCGTGCAAGAGTTGGAAATCCTGAAAAATCACGCCCATCTCGCGGCGCAGCGCAGGAATTTCCTTGCGCCGAATCCGCTTCAGGTCGCGTCCCAAGACTTCGGCCTTCTCCGCGTCGTCGTCGCAGATGTCGATTTCGCAATACATCGTCTTCAGCAACGAACTCTTGCCCGTTCCGACCTTGCCTGTGATGTAGATAAACTCGCCCTCATCGACTTGAATATCGACATCCTTCAGCACCGGCACATTCGCCTGATACACACTCACTTTTTTGTAGTCAAGTAGCATTTTCGTTCTCCTTATTATATATTATGGTCAGAAAAATGACCAAAATCGCTCTTTTTCCCTGCAAAAGTACAAAAAAATCTGGTAAAAATAAAAGTTTCATCCAAAAAATGATTGCCTTTCACAATTTTTCCGTAACTTTGCCGATAATATTCTTAAAAAACGACTACTGAATATGAAAGATTTCTTTAAGTATGTGCTGGCGACGATGGTTGGTCTGCTGGCTTTCGGCCTGCTGATGGCCATTTTGGGAGTGATGAGTTTGGTTGGCATGGTTGCCTCGGGCAGTGCCACGCAAAACGTGAGCGACAACACGGTTCTCGTGATGAATCTCGCGGGACAGATGGAGGAACAGGCAGGCGAGGACGTGATGGGACTGCTTATGGGCAGCGGCATCAACGGAATGGGCTTGCAAGAGACGCTTTCCGCCATCGAAAAAGCCAAGGAAAACGACAAGGTGAAGGGCATCTACATCGAGGCTGGCGCTTTCGGAGCCGACTACGCGCAGGTGCAGGAAATCCGCGACGCGCTCAAGGATTTCAAAAAGTCGGGCAAGTGGATCGTGGCCTACGGCGACAGCTATTCGCAGGGAGCTTACTACCTTTGCTCGGTGGCCGACAAGGTCTATCTGAATCCGAGCGGCGAGGTCGATTGGCACGGCATCGCTTCCGAGCCGATGTTCGTGAAGGATTTGTTGCAGAAAGTGGGCGTGAAGATGCAGGTGGTGAAGGTCGGAAAATACAAGAGTGCGACCGAAATGTACACCGAAGACCGCATGAGCGACGCGAATCGCGAGCAAGTGACCGCCTTCATCACGGGCATTTGGAACAATATGGTGAAAGCCGTGGGCGAGAGCCGAAAAATCAATGCCGACTCGCTGAACGCCTACGCCGACCGCCTCGTGATGTTCGAGGGTGCGGAGGCTTTGAAGAAGATGAAATTCGTCGATGACTTGCTCTACCACGACCAAGTGAAGGCCGAGGTGAAGAAGTTGCTCGACATCGACGAGGACAAGAAAATCAACCAAGTGAGCATCGGCGCGATGCAGAACGTGAAGCAGAAGCAGAAGGGCGAGCAGATTGCCGTCTATTACGCTTACGGCGACATTGTCGATACGCCGTCGCAGGGTTTGTTGATGGGCGGAGGCCACCAGATTGTGGGCAACGAGGTGAACAAAGACCTGCAGAAACTCGCCGACGACGAGGATGTGAAAGCCGTTGTCATTCGCGTGAATTCGCCGGGCGGCAGTGCCTACGCCTCGGAGCAAATCTGGCATCAAATCGAGGAGTTGAAAGCGAAAAAGCCGGTCGTCGTTTCGATGGGCGGATATGCTGCATCGGGCGGCTACTACATCAGTTGCGGAGCGAACTATATCTTCGCCGAACCCACGACGCTGACAGGCTCGATTGGCATTTTCGGCGTTCTGCCCGACCGCTCGGAACTGATGACGAAGAAACTCGGACTGAAATTCGACGAGGTAAAAACGAACAAAAACGCGAACTTCGGCGCATCGTCGCGTCCGTTCAACGCCGAGGAACTCGGACTGTTGCAGGGCTACATCAATCGCGGCTACGAATTGTTCCGCAAGCGCGTGGCCGATGGTCGCAAAATGACGGTGGAGCAAATCGAGGAGAACGCGCAAGGCCACGTTTTCACGGGTGAGGACGCGCTGAAAATCAAACTCGTCGATGAACTCGGCGGACTCGACAAGGCCGTTGCAAAGGCTGCAAAACTGGCGAAACTCGACGAATATCACACGACGCCCTACCCTGCATCGCCCGACCTGATGGAGCAACTGCTCAACAAGACCAATTCGGGCAGCGGCAACTATCTCGACGAACAACTTCGGCTGACGCTCGGCGAATATTACAAGCCGTTTGTACTGCTGCGCGAGGCGAACTGTATGAGCACCGTGCAAGCGAGAATGCCGTTTTTTCTTAATATTCGATGAGAAAGTTAAAAGGTTAAAAAGTTAAAAGGTAAAAAAGGAGTTCATTGAGAGTTGGCTCGAAAAAAAGGGTAAAAAAGCAAAATTCGTAATTCGTAATCGGCACAGCCGACAATTCAAAACTCAAAACTCAAAATTCAACATTCCAAACCAATGCGACGCGAAGGCGATCTGATAAAAATCAACGAGTGGCTCTTGCCGCTGAGCTGGATCTACGGCTCGGTGACAAGCCTGCGGAACCGACTGTTCGACATCGGCATCCTGAAAAGTCGCGCCTACAAAATTCCCGTCATCGCCGTCGGAAACATCACCGTCGGCGGAACGGGAAAAACGCCCCACGTGGAATATCTCATCCGTCTTTTGCAGGATAAAATCAAGGTCGCCGTGCTCTCGCGAGGCTACAAGCGAAAGTCGAAAGGCTACGTTCTCGCCGACAGCGACACGCAGATGAGCGACATCGGCGACGAGCCGTATCAGATGATGCTGAAATACCCGAAAGCCTACATCGCAGTCGATAAAAACCGGCGGCGAGGCATCGAGCGGCTCAAGTCCGACGAGGCATCGAACGACACCGATGTCATCCTGCTCGACGACGCCTATCAGCATCGCTACGTGAAGCCCGGCATCAACATTCTGCTCGTCGATTACCACCGCCTCATCATCTACGACAAACTCCTGCCCGCAGGCCGTTTGCGCGAGTCGATGAAGGGCAAGCAACGCGCCGACATGGTCATTATTACAAAATGTCCGCGCGACCTCAAACCGATGGAATATCGCGTGCTGACGAAGGCACTCGAACTCTTCCCCTATCAAGGGCTATACTTCACGACGCTCGAATACGACGACCCGACGCCGCTTTTCCCGAAGGAAATCGACGGCTACACCGAAACGCCCAACGGCGAACTCAACTTCCAGTTCAGCATCCGAGATTCTGAACTCAAGTCGCAGAACGTGTTGTTGCTCACGGGCATCGCCTCGCCGCAGCAAATGGAAGAAGACCTGCAACCGAAATGCAAGGCGATTACGCCGCTGACTTTCGGCGACCACCACGCCTTCAAATCGAAGGACATCCGACGAATCAACGAGGCTTTCGAATCGCTTCCGAAGCCCCGAATCATCCTCACAACCGAGAAAGACGCTGCCCGACTTCGCCACGCCGACGGACTTTCCGACGACGTGCGCCGAAACCTCTACGTGCAGCCCGTCCGCATCAGTTTTATGCTTGAACAAGAAGAAAGTTTTAACACTAAAATCCTAAGTTATGTACAAAAAAATTCAAGAAACAGCATCTTGGCTAAAGACAAGGATGCCGTCAAAACCAAAGACAGCAATCATTCTGGGGAGCGGTCTCGGAGAATTAGCTTCCGAGATAACTGACGCAGTGGAAATTCCTTACGAGGAAATTCCGAACTTCCCCGTTTCCACCGTGGAAGGCCACAGCGGAAAACTCATTTTCGGCAAACTCGGCAAGAAGAACGTGATGGCGATGAAAGGCCGTTTCCACTTCTACGAGGGCTATGGTATGAAACACGTGACTTTCCCGATTCGAGTCATGTATGAACTGGGCATCAAAACGCTCTTCGTGTCGAACGCGGCAGGCGGAATGAACCCCGTGTTCCGCATCGGCGACCTGATGGTCATCACCGACCACATCAACATGTTCCCCGAGCATCCGCTCTACGGCCCGAACTATCCGACAGGTCCGCGATTCCCCGACATGCACCAAGTCTATGACCCCGAACTCATCAAAATGGCCGACGAAATCGCCGAAAAGAAAGGCATCCGCCTCGTTCACGGCGTTTATGTCGGTGTGCAGGGTCCGACCTTTGAAACGCCGGCAGAATATCGAATGTACGCGCTGCTCGGCGGCCACGCCATCGGCATGAGCACCGTGCCCGAAGTCATCGTGGCGCATCACTGCGGCATCAGAACCTTCGGCATCAGCGTCATCACCGACCTCGGCGGCTTCGACGTGCCTGTTGAGGTCAGCCACGAGGAAGTGCAGGAAGCGGCCAACAACGCGCAGCCCATCATGACAAGCCTCATCCGTGAAATGGTGCAGAGAATTTGACCATTTGACGATTTCACGATTGGACGATTTCACGATTGGACCATTGGACTCCTGTAACTCCCGAAACTCCTGAACTCCTAAAAAAACATGGACATCGCAAAACTGGGTGAGTTTGGCCTCATCGACCATCTCACGAAAGACATCAAAGCGCAAAACGAATCGACGAAGTACGGCATAGGCGACGACTGTGCCGTACTTCACTATCCCGACAGCGAAGTGCTCGTCACGACCGACATGCTGATGGAAGGCGTGCATTTCGACTTGACTTATACGTCGATGCAACACCTCGGCTACAAGGCTGCGATGGTGAATCTGAGCGACATCTTCGCCATGAACGGAACGCCGCGCCAACTCATCGTGAGCATCGCGCTGAGCAAGCGTTTTACGGTCGAAGACCTCGAAGATTTCTACCGCGGACTGCGGGCGGCTTGCGAGAAATGGAAGGTCGATATCGTCGGCGGCGACACCACGTCGAGTTTCACGGGACTCGCCATCAGCATCACCTGCATCGGCGAGGCTCGAAAAGACGACATCGTCTATCGCAACGGTGCTCGCGACACCGACCTCATCTGCGTGTCGGGCGACCTCGGTGCCGCCTACATGGGACTGCAACTGCTCGAACGCGAGAAAACCGTGTATTATCAGATGCTCAAGGAAGAGCAAGAGAAGAAAAAAGCCAATCTCCCCTCCCAGCAGGGAGGGGTCGGGGGTGGGTCT
>JAFYJH010000052.1 GCA_017538195.1 Prevotella sp. | reverse complement strand
CTCAAAACGGCAGTTCGCTGTTCTTTCCGGCGACAGGCTATCGCATTGGTCACGAAATTGAAGATTCAGAGGCTCTGAATGGTTATTATTGGACGGGCTTGCTTTCCAAAGAGAATGAATTTGCGCTCGCAGCGAAGATTGGCGAGGCAGAAGGAGGAAGCACTACGGTCATTTTAGACCAACTGAAGCGGTGTTATGGCCTTGCCATCCGTCCCGTTCAAGGCGAATACGTGATTCCGCTGTCGATTTCGGCTGCTAAGAAAGAAGTCGGTTACGACAATGCCCAAATCGCCATCACGTTTGACGGCAATGCCGTGGGCGTGACGAAATATGGCGTGGCTTGGCAGAAATATACAGGCAAGGGCGTTTCCATCTCGGTTGCCTCGAAAGTGGAAAAAGACGGCTCGCCAGCCAACGAACAGGAAGTGCTCACGCTGACGGGTCTTGAAGACAATACGCGCTATGAGTCCGTCGCATACGCCGTGCTCGGCGAAGACACGCTGAAAAGTTCGACGGTGATTTTCACGGCCGATTCGCGCTACGTTGATCTCGGATTGAGCGTGAAATGGGCGAAATGGAACATCGGTGCAGAGAGTGAGAACGAATATGGCGGTTTCTATGGTTGGGGCGATGCCACCGGCGAGGAAACTTCATCATACGAAAACCACTATGCCGTCGGCAATACCGCGACCAACATCGGCGGAACGAAATACGACATTGCAACCGCCAAATGGGGTAAGCGCTGGCGACTGCCGACCCGTGAGGAATTCCAAGAACTGATTGACGCCTCGGGCGGAGTCTGGACTTATGACACGAACAGCGGCATCAAGAAATATATTGTGACGCTTCCGAATGGCGAAACGCTTGACTTCCCCATCGATGGCTATTACGACAACGACTTGACGAACCATTATTATCCCAACTATGGTTATTATTGGACTTCGGATTGTGAGGGTGGCGATATGCCGTATGTGTTAAGCGTCAGCGGTCCGCGTAGCCAGACCTTCTTGCAGAGTAGTAAGGCTCGCCATCGCTTCGTGCGTGCCGTGTATGTCGATGATCCCGTAGTTCCAGATCCCGATGACGACGATGATCCTACGGAAGCGGAAACTGCGGAAGCAGGAAAGGCTGTCGATCTCGGATTGTGGTCGGGAACGCTTTGGGCCAACTATAACGTGGGTGCAAAAAAAGAAACACAGGCTGGCGTATATGTGGCTTGGGGCGAACTGAAAGAGAAGAAAAGCGAAGGCTATTTCAAGGAAAACTACGCTTATCTGGATCCCGCCAATACGAAATATGACGGCTACAGCACAGCACTTGGCACGAATATCGCGGGAACGGGATATGACATCGCTCACGTGCGTTGGAAGGGCGATTGGGTGATGCCAACCGACGCTCAGTTCAAGGAACTTCGCGACGATTGTACATGGACATCCGAGACACGTAGCGGTGTGTTAGGCTACAAGGTGACAGGACCTAACGGCAATTCCATATTCTTGCCTTGTCAGGGTAAATACAATGGAAGCAGTCTTTTGAACCAGAACGAAGAAGGCGATTATTGGTGCAGCACGATGTATATGTTTGCGCGAGAGTATCAGATGGGCTATGCAATGATTTTCAACGAGACAGACGGCTACAACCTTTCGCGCTTCTCGCGTAAGGGTGGCTTGAATGTTAGACCTGTAAAGAAAAAGAAAAAATAAAATAGAGAGAACAAACTTAATTTATTCACTAACAGTTAGTAATTATGAAGAAAGTAAAATTTATTCTTGTAGCCATGGTCGCCATGCTGACCACGACTGCAATGGCCCAGGCAACTTACACGGCTGCCGACGGCACAACGTATCAGTTTAAGAAGCACGGCTTCCTGAATCTGGAGGGCGGCGCTCAGTACACGCTGGGTGAGGCCAAGTTCAAGGATCTGATTTCCCCGAACGTGCAACTCGGTCTGGGTTATCAGTTCTCGCCCGTCTTCGGTGCTCGCATCCAGGCCAATGGCTGGCAGAGCAAGGGCGGTTTCAACACCGACATCAACACGGTGTACAAGTACAAGTATGTGGCTCCGGGTGTGGACTTCATGTTCAACCTGTCGAACCTGTTTGCTGGCTGGAACCCGAAGCGCGTCTTCAATCTGACGCTGTTCTTGGGTGGCGGTGCCAACATCGGTTTTGAGAACGACGAGGCCAACGACTTGGCTCGTCAGGGTGTGCCTTTCCGCTATCTGTGGGATGGCTCGCAGGTTCTGCCTTTCGGTCGCGGTGGTCTGGAGTTCGCTTTCCGTCTGAGCGACGCTGTTCGCCTTGTCATCGAGGGTAATGCCAACATCACGACGGACAAGTACAACTCGAAGCAGGCTGAGAACGCCGACTGGTACTTCAACGCACTGGCTGGTTTGCGCATCAACCTTGGCAAGAGCTACACGGCTGTTGCTCCTGTGTTTGTCGAGCCGGAACCCCAGCCGGAGCCTGTGAAGGTGGTTGAGGAGAAGCCGCAGCCCAAACC
Source organism: Prevotella sp. (assembly GCA_017538195.1). Classification (GTDB taxonomy): domain Bacteria; phylum Bacteroidota; class Bacteroidia; order Bacteroidales; family Bacteroidaceae; genus Prevotella. The sequence goes on along the minus strand of JAFYJH010000052.1, from coordinate 12,848 downwards.
GCAGCCTGTGAAGCCTGCAAAGGTTGAGCCGCTGCGTCGCGACGTGTTCTTCACCATCAACTCGACGAAGGTTGTGGAGCAGGAAGAAGTGAAGGTTCGCGAGATTGTCGATTACCTGAACAAGTATCCGAAGGCTAAGGTCAATGTGACGGGTTATGCCGACGCTGGCACGGGTAACGACGTAATCAACGACCGTCTGGCCGCTGGTCGTGCCGACATCGTTGCCAACCTGCTGATGCAGAAGTACAACATCCCTGCCGACCGCATCATGAAGGATAGCAAGGGTTCGCGCGTGCAGCCGTTCGCAGAGAACGATTTGAACCGTGTGACGATTTGTATTGCGGAGTAATCTTTTAAGGAGTTAAGAGGAGTTATCGCTTCGCTTAGGAGTTAAAGGGAGTTATTGCTTCGCTCTAAGGCTCACGGAACTTCTAATAACTTCGAAAACAAAAGGGCTTCGCGTTTTGTGAAGCCTTTTTTCGTTTAATTCCTTCTAATTCTTTAGACAATCAACCCATCGCGGAGGTGGATGGTTCGGTCGGTGAGTCGAGCGAGTTCCTCGTCGTGGGTGACGATGACGAAGGTCTGGTTGAACTCTTGCCGCAGGTCGAAGAAAAGTTGGTGGAGTTCCTGCTTGTTTTGGCTGTCGAGCGAGCCACTGGGTTCGTCGGCAAGGATGACGGCAGGGTTGTTCACGAGTGCGCGAGCCACGGCGACGCGCTGTTTCTCACCGCCAGAAAGTTCGGCAGGCTTGTGCGTGGCGCGGTCGCTGAGGTTCATGAATCGGAGCAGTTCCTCGGCGCGCGTTTTGGCCTCTTTGTGGCCTTTTCCGGCAATGAAAGCGGGAATCATGATGTTTTCGAGGGCCGTGAATTCTGGCAAGAGTTGATGGAACTGGAACACGAAACCGATGTGGCGGTTGCGGAAGTCGCTGAGTTGTTTGCGCGAGAGCGTTGTCACGTCGGTTCCATCGACGGTGAGGCTGCCGCCGTCGGGTCGGTCGAGTGTGCCGATGATTTGCAGCAGCGTGGTTTTTCCGGCTCCCGAGGGGCCAACAATGCTCACGATTTCGCCTTTCGCGATTTCGAGGTCGATACCTTTCAGAACTTGCAGTGAGCCGAAGCTTTTGGTAATATATTTTGTTGTAATCATGATTTTTTAGGAGTTAAGGAGTTAGGGAGTTAAGGAGTTAGGTATTTTCTAAATCGATTCAACCACTTTCTCAGAATATCGTAGTACGAGAGTTCCTCGGTGTGCTGCGGTTGTGCGAAGGTCATTTCGTTCATCGCGTCGCCGAACTGGTCGGGGAAGATAATCAGCATGTTCGTGCCGCTGAAGAAGCGCATGATTTCCTCGGGCAGACGATCCATCGCGTTCTTGTAGGAAACCGTGCCCTTTCGCGCCGTGACGATGATGAACAGATGGTCGTCGGCGATGGTCGAGGCGAGTCGCGGAAGTTCGTTCCAGTGCGGCATCGAGTGATATTCGGCGCGGACATTCGGGTGGCGGTTGCGCATGTATTCATTGACGAAGGCCAACGTGTCGCTGCGCCCGTGGAACTGCATCCGACATTCGAGGTTGCCTGCCAAGCGAGCGATGCGCTCCAGCCAACGATAGAAGCCCGGCTCGAACTGCGCACGCGACGGAACAGCCACTTGTATGCGGCGAATCGTGTTGAGCGGTTGGCACAGCCGTGCCATGATGATTTGGCGGTTCAGACCGTTGAAAAGGCTCTGGTGGAATTGTCCCCAGAATCGACCTTTCGAGCTTTCAAAATCGGCCAACAGACTCGTTTCCTTTTCCGTTTTCGATGAAAAAACATGCGCTGAGTGCAGTCCGATGATGATTTCGCTCGCCCGAAACTCCTGAAAAGCGTGTTTGATGCCGTTGGCGATGTTCGCAGCGACGCGCACCTGCGTCTGCATCTGCACGTCGGTTGCGGCGGCCTGTCGCGAAAGTTGTTCGAGCAGTTTTGCGCCCCGTTCCTGATTCTCGCGTGTGGAGGAATCGTCGTAAACCACGTTGATGGCGACAAGGCTTCTGTTCAACTTCGGATTTTTCATCAGAATTGCCATGTTGATGAGTTCCGGCGCATATTCGGGATATTTCACGGGAATCAGCATCGTTTCGTCGTCGTTTTGCGCGTCGTCTTCGTTGGCAATTTCCTTGTCGCGGATGATGATTTGCTGCGCAGCCGCCTCGGTGACGAGCGTCGAGATGATGCAAGTGAAAAGAATCATGATGATGACGCCGTTGAGCACGTCGTCGCCGATGAGGAACTCGCCGGGCGCAACTTCAAGCCGCATACCCACCATGACGATGGCGATGGCTCCGGCAGCGTGGGCCGAGGTCAAGCCGAACATCATGTGGCCCGACGACAAGGGCAATCGGAACAGAAAACTCGCGATATAGGCCGCGACCGCCTTTCCGACCGTGCCGAAAAACACCATCGCCAGCACCACCCACACGATTCCGCCGCCTTGGAACAGCAGTCGCAGGTTGATGAGCATTCCCACGCCGATGAGGAAATATGGGATAAATAGGGCGTTTCCCGTGAATTCAAGGCGATTCATCAGCGGCGAGACGTGGGGAATGTAGCGGTTCATAATCAGACCCGAGAAGAATGCGCCGACGATGCCTTCCAATCCGATGGCCTCGCTCAGTGCGGCACTCATAAACAGCATCGACAGCACGAAAATAAACTGCATCACGGCATCGCTGTAACGGCGCAGAAACCACCGCGTCAGGCGTGGAATCAGTAGTAGAAGAATGGTTCCGAAGGCGACGAGTTTCACGATGAACAGCGTCCAGAAGAAGAAACCGCCGCCTGCCGATTCGTGGGCCGCCGTGAGAGCCGCCACGCAGACCAACGCCAAGAGCAATGCCAACATCGAACCGCCCACGCTGAGCGTCACGCTCGGTTTTCGTTGCAGTCCGTAGCGTCCGACGATGGGGTAGGCGATGAGCGTGTTCGACGACATCACCGCGCCGAGCAGAAACGAAGCCTCGTGGCCGTAGCCCAGAATCCAAACCGAGGTGAAATAAGTCAAAATAAAGGGAATCAGAAACGACAGCAGACCGAAAATCGTCATTTTCGGAACGCTTTTCCGCAAGCCTTCCATGTCCATTTCCAATGCGGCGAGGAACATGATGTAATAAAGTCCGACCTTCCCAAACAGTTCAAACGATGCATCGCGTTCGAGAATGTTCAGGCCATATTTCCCGATGACCACGCCTGCCAACACCATGCCGATGATGTGCGGAATGCGCAGTTTGCCCATGACAATCGGGGCAGAAAGCACAATCAGCAGCACCACGAGAAAGGTCAGCGTGGGGTCGGTAATCGGGAAATATGGTGAGAGGTTCAGCATTTCAGCTGCAAAATTACGAAAAAAAATCGAGAAATGTTGCGCTGACCTTAATAATTCCTAAAAAAGATTGCTCTTTTGTGTTTTTTATGAGTATTTTATTTAACTTTGCCCTTTCAAACAGGTAAAAATTAAAAAATCGAAAGATGAAAGTAGCAATTGTAGGCGTGAGCGGAGCCGTGGGACAGGAGTTTCTGCGGATTCTGGCGGAGCGCAATTTCCCGATCGACGAACTGGTGTTGTTCGGTTCGGAGCGCAGTGCGGGTCGCAAGTATGCGTTTTGCGGACGCGAGTATGAAGTGAAGTTGTTGCAGCACAACGATGATTTCAAGGACATCGACGTGGCGTTTGTGTCGGCTGGCGGCGGCACCTCGAAGGAGTTTGCCGAAACGATTACGAAGCACGGCTGCGTGATGATCGACAATTCGAGTGCGTTCCGCATGGACGAGGACGTGCCGTTGGTGGTGCCAGAGTGCAACGCCAAGGACGCGCTGAACCGTCCGCGTGGCATCATTGCCAACCCGAACTGCACGACGATTATGATGGTGGTGGCGTTGCAGCCGCTCGAAAAGTTGAGCCACATCAAGCGCATCCGCGTGTCGTCGTACCAGAGTGCGAGCGGTGCCGGTGCTGCGGCGATGGCCGAATTGCAGCAGCAATATCGCGAATTGCTTGACAATCAGCCGGTTACGGTAAGTAAATTTCCGCATCAGTTGGCTTACAACGTGATTCCGCAGGTCGATGTTTTCACCGACAACGGCTATACGAAGGAAGAAATGAAGATGTTCAACGAGACGCAGAAAATCATGCACACCGACGCCCTTTGTTCGGCGACTTGCGTGCGTGTTTCGTCGCTGCGCAGCCACAGCGAGAGCGTTTGGATTGAGACCGAGAAGCCCATCAGCGTGGAGGAGGCTCGTAAGGCGATTGCCGAGGCACCGGGCTGTACGTTGGTGGATGATCCGGCGAATATGGTCTATCCGATGCCGCTCGACACGGCTGGAAAAGACGATGTTTTCGTGGGCCGCATCCGCAAGGACTTGGCCGACGACTGCGGCCTGACGCTGTGGCTCTCGGGCGACCAGATTCGTAAGGGTGCCGCGCTGAATGCGGTGCAGATTGCGGAGTATATAGCCCCCTCCATCTCCCCCAAATAGGGGAGGGAATTATAAACTGAGGAGTTAGAAGGAGTTATCGCTTCGCTTAGGAGTTAAGAAGTTAGGGAGTGATTGAATTGACGAATATATTGGCAGAATACAGTCCGATTACGCTCGAGGAAATGAGCGGAATCAAGCTGATGAACCGCATCGACACGAAGTTTGTGACGACGCGGATGCGGCTCTTGCGCTTGCTCGACATGGCTCGCGACGACTATTGGGCGCAGGAAGTCAAGGGAGAACGCCTTTCGCGCTACGACACGACCTATTTCGACACCGACGACTTCGCGATGTATCGCATTCATCAGACGGGTCACACGGGTCGCCAGAAACTGCGTTTCCGCACCTACGTCAGTTCGAACCTTCAGTTCATGGAGGTAAAAACGAAGAACAACCACGGACGGACGAAGAAAAAACGCATCAAAGTGGGCGACATGGAACTCGGCGACGAGGAAAAACGCCTTTTTCTGGCCGAACATCTGCGCTACGGCATCGATTCGCTGCAACCCGCGATTCGCAACAATTTCGACCGCATCACACTCGTGAATCGGGCGAAAACCGAGCGGCTCACCATCGACACGGACCTCAAATTCTTCAACCTCGTCAGCGGACAGAACCTCGAAATGGGTCCGCTCGTCATCATCGAACTCAAGCGCGACGGCCTCTGCTACTCGCCCGTGCTCGAAATGCTGCGCCAACTGCGCATCCAGCCGCACGGCTTCTCGAAATACTGCATGGGCTCGGCTCTGACCAACCCGAACCTGCCCGTGAACCGATTTAAACCGAAACTGATCGACATCAAAAAAATTTTAGCAACATGAATACATTATTAGAATTTTCACTCACGCAAGATTTTTCGGAAATGATGGCGCGATTCGTCATCTGTCTGGCGTTCAACTGGTTGATTATCGACCGACTCTACTACAGGAAAAGCCATCGGCGCGACTTCTATTTCACGTTCCTGCTGACGAGCATCGCGATTTTCTTCCTCGTGTTCTTCATGATTTTCGGCCTCGACAAACTCGGCGGAAAAACCTCGATGGGTATTGGTATCGGCTTGTTCGGCATTTTTTCGATCATGCGCTATCGAACCGACGCGATGCCCGTGCGCGAAATGACCTATTTGTTCGTGATTATCTCGATGTCGGTGGTGAACGCCATTGCCAGTTCAGCCACGTTGCTTGAGATTTTCCTGACCGACACGATTCTGGTCGTCGCCATCTGGCTCTGCGAGAAAATGCTGAGAATCGAGCATACGAAACTCATCCAATACGACCGAATCGAACTGACGAAACCTGAGCGTCGCGAGGAACTGATGGAAGACCTGCGCGAGCGGCTCGGACTCGACATCTACAAGGTGGAAACGGGTGCGGTCGATTTGCTGCGCGACATGACGATTGTCAAAGTTTATTTTCATCCGCATGGGAACGAAGGTCGGGGCGTGATTGATTCGAAAATCAAACTCGACAAGAACGATTTGACGACGGTGTAAAAGACCCACCCCCGACCCCTCCCTATGGGAGGGGAGAAACGAAAAAGGTTATAAATTAAAAGGTAAAAAAATGAGAAAGATAACTATGATTTTTGCGCTGTGCCTCGCCACGATGGCGACACACGCACAGAGCGACGATTTCGGCATCTGGACGTCGGTTGAGGTGCAGAAAAAACTCAACAAGAAATGGAGCGTAGGCTTCGAGTCGGAATTTCGCTTGCAAGACAATGCGAAGAAACTCGACCGCTGGACGGCGGGCGTCGGCGGAGCCTATAAACCCACGAAATGGCTGAAATTCGAGGCTGGCTACAAGTTCATTCGCAACTACACCCTCGCCGAAACAAAGGGAAAAGTCACGAAATTCCTCGACGACGACGAACTCGAACCCAAAAACATCAAGATTCGTACGTCCGACCCTTATTGGAACAGTCGCCACCGCGTGTTTCTCTCGGCCACTTTGCACAAGAAATTCGGCAGTTTCGAGGTTTCGCTTCGCGAACAGGGTCAGTTCAATTTCCGTCCGGAAACGTCGATGAGTCGCTACGGCACGAAATACATGCTGAACGAATGGGACAGCGAGGAAGTCGATTCTCGGAAAGATCCGTCGGAAATCGACACCGTGAAAAGCAAAAACACGTTCTATTTGCGCTCGCGCTTTCAAGTGGAATACGACAAGAAAGGGCTGAAATGGAAGCCTTACGCCAGTGTTGAAATGTACAACGGCGGCACGAATTTCGGCATCCACAAAATGCGCTACACCGCCGGCGTCGAATACAAAATCAACAAGAAACATTCCGTCGAGGTCTATTATCGCTATCAGCGCAAATCGTCCGCAGACAACGGCGAAAATTTGCTCAACGTGGTGCAAAATTTCAAAGATGACAGCGGAAATCCCGTGTACGACCTTTCGTCGCCCAATTTCGACCCGTCGCTCTTCGGCAAAAACGACCGCAGCACTCACGTTCTCGGTTTCGACTATAAATTTAAATTCTGATTGTCGGTAGAGATATGTTCGATTTCCTCTTGGCTGCCATGCTGACGGTTTGCGCCGTGCCCGACACGACCGTGACGCTGCAAAACGTGACGGTGAAAGGACAGCGGCAGCGCGACTACCAGATGCGCTCGTCGCAGTCGTCGGTGCAGGTCAGCCACGACTATTTGCAACAGCATTTCGCCGGAAGTTTGATGCAGACGCTCGAAAGCATTCCGGGCGTGAAGGCGATGAGCATCGGATCGGGGCAGTCGAAGCCCACGATTCGCGGTCTCGGCTTCAACCGAATGGCTGTCAGCGAGGATGGAATCAAGCACGAAGGGCAGCAGTGGGGCGACGACCACGGACTGGAAATCGACCAGTTTGCCGTCGATCGAGCCGAAGTCATCAAAGGTCCGGCGGCCTTGCTCTACGGCAGCGATGCCATCGGCGGTGTGCTCAATCTCTACACGAATCACGTTCCGACGGAGCCGTTCAGCGGAGCCGTTCAGTTGTTCGGTCGCACGAACAACGAGCAAATCGGGCTTTCGGCGAAGGTCGGAGGCCGTCACGGACGATTTTTCTATCGTGCGAATATGACGCTCATCGACTACGCCGACTATCGCGTGCCGACCGACAGCATCCAATATTATTCCTATTATATTCGTCTGAAAGACCAACGACTGCGCAACACCGCCGGTTTGGAACGCGACGGCAGCGTGATGTTCGGCTATGCCGGCTACCATTTCCACACCGATGTGCGCATTTCCGACAGTTATTCGAAAAGCGGATTTTTCGCCAATGCGCACGGCTTGGAAGTTCGCCTGTCCGACATCGACTACGACCGCTCGCGACGCGACATCGACCTGCCTTATCAGTGGGTGAACCACTTGAAAGTCACGAGCCACACCGTTTGGCACAACGAAGCGACCTCGCTGAAGGCGAATCTGGCCTATCAGCGCAATCTGCGCGAAGAACATTCCGAACCCATCAGCCACGGCTATATGCCCACGCCCGACGGCAGTTTGGAACGCCGATTCGACAAAAGCACGTGGACGGGAATCTTCAGCCTGACTCAGCAACTCGGCGAGAGTCACGAACTGAACGTGGGCGCGAGTACGGAATATCAGCACAACCGCCGTAGTGGATGGGGTTTTATTATCCCCGATTTCGAGACGCTGAGCCTCGGCGCATACGCTTTCGACCGATTTACGGTTTGCGAGCATCTGAAACTGAACGCCGGTGTGCGCTACGACCACGCCCAAACGAAGATTCGGAGTTATCACGACTGGTATAAAACGCCCGTTTCCAACCGCGATTCGGCCTATCTGATGCGCTCGGCGGAACTTCACCGCTTTTTCAACAGCATCACGTGGTCGGCAGGCATCAACTACGCGACGGGCTACTGGGTCGTGAAGGCGAATGTCGGAAAAAGTTTCCGCGTTCCCATTCCGAAGGAACTCGGTGCCGACGGCATCAACTACCATATTTTCCGCTACGAGCGAGGCAATGCCGAGTTGGATCCAGAGGAGTCGTATCAGGTCGATGTCGGCATCCATTGGGACAACGAGGTGTTCTGCATCCAAATCGACCCTTATCTGAACTATTTCCCGAACTACATCTACTTGAATCCCACCGCCGAGTATGTCGAAGGGCTGCAACTCTACCATTACACGCAGGCTCGCGTGTTGCGCTACGGCGTGGAGGCGCAGGCCATCTGGCGGATGAATCGCCATTGGGAAAGCGAGTTGAAGGGAGAATATTTGTATGCGCGTCAGCGGTCGGGCGAGAAAAAGGGCTACACGCTGCCGTTTTCGACGCCGTGGTCGGTCGATGCCGAGGTGAAATACTCGTATGACTGGCGCGGCGAAGGCTTTGTGAAGTTGAACGCGCACGTCGTGGGAGCGCAAAACGAGATTGTGCCGCCCGAAAAGCCGACGGCAGGCTATTGGACGCTGAATCTGGCGGTTGGAAAGGATTTTTCAGTGCGCGGTAAGACCGTGAAACTGACGCTTCACGCCGACAACCTGCTGAATCGCCGCTACTACGACCACACGAGTTATTATCGACTCATCGATGTGCCGGAACCCGGGCGGAATGTGTCGCTGATGGTGGGAATGGAATTCTAATATTTACAATTTACAGATGTACAATTTACAATTTATGATAAAGATGAAAAATTCAAAGATTTTGAGCCTCACGCTGGCTCTTTTCAGTGCAGTTTCCATCGGTTTTACTGCTTGTGGCGGCGATGACGACAACCGCGATATGATGCCGCCTGTCATTTCCGACGAGGGAATCACGGCCAATCCCGTCAATTGTCAAGTCTATCAGCGTGGCGAGGTCATTGCCTTCCACTACATTTTCAGCGACAATCAGGAATTGGGCAACTACACCATCGAAATCCACAGCAATTTCGACCACCACAGCCACAGCACCGAGGGCGACCACGACGGCGAAAACGAATGTGACGACGACCACGACGGAGGCGGCCATCACGATGGCGATGTCGATGACCACAACGAGGGACAAGCGTGGAACAAGACCTTCTCTTTCACGATTCCGAGCGGTTTGACTCGTTTCGAGGCTCGTCAGGACCTCCAAATCCCTGCCGATGCCAAGCCCGGCGACTATCATTTCATGATTCGCCTGACCGACCGCACCGGTTGGCAGCAACTCAAGGCAGTCGCCATCAAGATTGAGGAATAAAAATGGGTCTGTCAAACGATTTTTTCCGTGAAAAAAGGGGTAAAACATTGATTTGCGTCAATAAAAGCGGCTTTTTCGAGAAAATTTCGCGAGAAATCATTGCCACAATCGAAAAACCCTCTACCTTTGCACCCGTGTTCGTGAGAATACATCGTTTTAAAGGTTTTCATTAGGTTAGTAGTTTGATAGATTTAAGGTAAAGATTATGTTGTTAGATTCTGTTTTTGGGAATCTAAAAGACGAAATCGGTGTCCGTGAGGATACCGATTTTGTTTTGTAAGGGTCGTGAAAGCATTAAAAAGTCTTTATTATTGAATATTTTGCATAATAAAACGGGAAAAACGATGCGTTTTTGCGTTTTTCTGCGTAAATTTGCAGGCTGAAACGCAAAGATGAACATGAAATTGTCAATGAATAAGGGTTTTTACCTACTGGTTTTATCGGTTTTGACCTTGTCGTCGTGCTTGAGTGGCGACGACGAGGAGCAAGTTTATTACAACGACACAGCCTTGACCGCGTTCAAGTTGGGCTCGCTGAGTCGGACGATGCACACGACGAGTTCGACGGGCGAGGACAGCACCTACACGACGACGGTGGCAGGCAGCGCGTATGCCTTCACCATCGACCAGCAGCAGGGGTTGGTCTATAATGTCGATTCGCTGCCGCTCGGAACGAATGTGTCGAAGGTGGTTTTCACGGCGACGACGAAAAATTCGGGTTCGTTGGTGTTGAAACTTCGCACGAAGGACGGTCTGCGCGACAGTCTGACGGTCTATTCGGGCACCGACTCGATCGACTTCACGGAGCCATTGGAATGTCGCGTGTATAACCAGACGGGCACGGCCTATCGGAAATATATGGTCGATGTTCGCGTACATCAGCAGAATGGCGACGATTTCCATTGGGCGAAAGCCTCGCTGACAACCGATGAAATCGCGGATTTGTTGGCAAAACGCAACCAACCGAGCGATGTGAACGGCGTTATTGGCAGCGACGGCCTCGATGCCGCTTCCGACTGGCTTCCGACCGCCGATTTGAACCTCGTGGAACTGCCCTTGAAGACGAATGCCGACGCTTATCGGAAGATTCTCGTGGGCAATCGAAGCGTGGACGACTTCGCAGCCGATACGACGGCGATGGTTTGGTGCAAAATCGTCGATTCCGACGATGCCAATCAGACTTGGTTTTTCTATACGCCGAGTGCCAGCAATCGCAGTCAGTTGCCGCGAATGAGCCACGTTCAGGTGGCGGTTTACGGCGATTTGCTGATTGCCATCGGCGGACAAGGCCTCGGAGCCTGCACCGTGGAGCCGTACAAGCATTTCTACGTGAGCGAGGACAACGGCCTGACGTGGCATCCTTCGGAGAAAATCGTATTCCCCGATGGTTTCACAGCCGACGGACGCTACGCGCTCGTGACCAATGACCAATTCCTCTGGCTCATCGACGAAGTAGGCGGACAAGCGTGGCGCGGGTATCTGAACAAGATGAAATGGGAGGCAAAATGAAGGTTGTGAGGGCGATTGGGCAGCGTGGAGCGATGAAATTCGTCGCGTTGGTGATGCTTTTCGGCGTTGCCACGACGGTCTGCGCCCAGAGCGACCCCGAATATATGATGGAAATCGGTGGAGGAGCCGGTCTGACGGGCTATTTGGGCGATTTCAACGGCAATCTGACGAAGGAGTTGCAACCGCAGGCTTCCGCCGTGTTCCGCACGCTGTTCAATCCCCACGCCGGACTGAAATTCTCGGCATCGTGGGGCAAATTGACCGGCTCGACGAAGGATGTCGAAACCTTCTATCCGAAGCAGCAGGACGGCGTTTGGGACCCGACCGACGGAGGCCGACTCATCTACGACTTCAGCCACTCGCTGATCGATGGCAGTTGCGTTTTTGAGTACAATTTCTGGCCCTACGGCACGGGACGCGACTATCGCGGAGCGAAGCGGCTTACGCCCTTCATTTTCGGCGGAGTCGGCGTAACTTACGTGTCGGGCGGTCCGAAAAACGTCTTTACGGCGAATGTGCCGATGGGCGTTGGCGTGAAATACAAACTGGCAGACCGCCTGAACTTGGGCGTGGAGTGGGGCGTTCACTTCTCGCTGAGCGACGAACTCGACGGCGTGAAAGACCCTTACAACATCAAGTCGAGCGGCGCTTTCAAGAACACCGACTGCTATTCGAGCCTGTTGGTGACGCTGACCTACAGTTTCAAGGAACGGTGTGTAACTTGTTGGAAAGAATGAAATGAAGAATATGAATATACCACAACATATCGCCATCATTATGGATGGCAATGGCCGATGGGCAAAGGAAAAGGGAATGCCCCGCAATGCCGGTCATCAGGCTGGTGTTGAAACCGTGCGCCGAATCACGGCGGAGTGCGTGCGATTGGGCGTGAAATACCTGACGCTCTACACCTTTTCGACGGAAAACTGGAACCGTCCGGCTGACGAGGTGTCGGCGTTGATGGGACTCGTGCTGTCGTCGCTCGAAGACGAGATTTTTATGAAGCACAACGTGCGATTCCGCGTCATCGGCGACCTGAAACGACTGCCCGACGATGTGCAGCAGAAGTTGCAGGAAACGATGGACCACACCGCCGGAAACACGGCGATGACGATGGTTGTCGCGCTGAGTTATTCGGCCCGTTGGGAAATCACCGAGGCTGTGCGGCGGATTGTCACGGAAATTCACGATATGGATGAACTTCCGAAGAATTTCCTGAAAAATATGCGTCAGGGCGGTCTGAGAGCCGAAGATATTACGGAAGAATTCTTCGCCCAGCATTTGCAGACGAATTTTATGCCCGACCCCGACCTGCTCATCCGCACAGGCGGCGAGTTGCGCATCTCGAACTACCTGCTCTGGCAAATCGCCTATTCCGAGCTCTATTTCTGCGACACCTACTGGCCCGACTTCAACGAAGCCGACCTGCACAAAGCCATCGAAAGCTTCGAAAATCGGCAGCGCAGGTTCGGAAAAACGGGTGAGCAAGTGGAAGAAAACGGACCCACCCCCGACCCCTCCCTAAATGGAGGGGAGTAGAAACTCAAAAAAACAGTTGAAAATATGAATAAAATAGCGAAAAATATGGTAAAAATGCTGACAACTCCCCGCCCTGTAGGGAGGGGCAGGGGGTGGGTCTCCCTT
>JAFYJH010000051.1 GCA_017538195.1 Prevotella sp. | reverse complement strand
CGACGCAGGTGCGAAACTGCTGCGCGAAGAAGGTATCAAGGTTCGGCTCGTGAGCGTTCCGTCGGAAGGACTTTTTCGCTCGCAACCCATTGATTATCAGCAGTCTGTGTTGCCCGTCGGCAAGAAGAAATTCGGTCTGACCGCAGGTTTGCCCGTCACGCTCGAAGGTCTTGTCGGCAACGATGGCGCAGTTTGGGGCTTGGAAAGTTTCGGCTTCTCCGCTCCCTACAAGGTTCTCGACGAAAAACTCGGCTACACCGCGCAGAATGTTTACGAACAAGTAAAAAAACTGCTCACGTAAGAGATAGTTTCTTAAATAAAAGATTTGCAAGTAATTAAAACCGCACGCATTTAAGCATTTGCTTGGATGCGTGCAGTTATTTACATTTTCAAATCAGCCAAAATTGCTCGGAGATTGGTATCCGTATAATTATGCCAAATTTTTAGTTTAATGGGTTTGTAGTCGTCGAACAATTGCTTTACAAACTTAATTTCAAACACCAATCGGAAATCATTTTCATCGGCTTCTGGACGAATTTCGTGTTTTGTGCCGACACGTGCGACCTTGATAAAATACAGATCTCTAATACCCTTCCCTTTTGTGTACGGCATAAAATAGTAAAGTTTGTTCAGTTTTACAGTTGATGGAAATTTCTTACCCGTATAATAAATTTTGGCATTCTGCTGATTGTATGGGGCGATATTTTCGTTTGTAACTAAACTGACAAGTACATTTTTGCTGTCGTCCAAATCACTATTCTCAATGTTTTTTTTCTTTCTGTATGAGTTCTTGACAATTTGCTCAGGATAATCTTTCTTGATGTCAAAAACATCAATTCCAAACAGTTCTGGTGGAAGCATTCCATACGCGATGCGGTCGGCTTCCTCAAACTGGCTTTCCTCTGGTTTTTGAGCGTCGATTTCATTGAACAAACGGATGAGAGAACGCCCAATGGCATAGGCAAGATTTACGGGAACAGCGTTGCCAATCTGTTTGTATTGGTCGGTAAGACTTCCTTCAAATTCCCAATTGTCGGGGAAAGTCTGAATACGTGCGTATTCTCGGACGGTCAGCGGACGAGTTTCCGTAGGATGACAGCGTTCCGTTTGTTTTTGAGCAGGGGCACAAGTGAGCGTCAGCGAAGGTTCGTCCATTGACAAACGGCGTGCCATACCTGTTTTTCCACCACCGAGATAGAAACTGCCACCCATATAGTCCTTCTGTTCCTCGACGGGCAAATCGCGCCAATCGCCTCCCTCTGGCACCATTGCCATAATACGAGCCTTTTTTGCAGGATAGAGTTGCCCTGCCGACTCGGGAACATCATTTTCAAACAGTTCGCCACCATAGAAAGCATCGCGAAGTGTCATTACTCGCTTATAAGGGTCTGGCCATTTGAATGTGACATTCCGAGCGATGTCATTTCTGATTGCAACAAGAATCAAGCGTTCGCGTTTCTGTGGAACTTGATACATTATTGCTTTTAAAACACGTGGTTCTACCAGTGTATATCCCAATTCTGCAATGGCGTTGCGAATTACTTCCAACGTGCGACCCTCGTCGTGGGAAAGCAACCCCTTTACGTTTTCAGCCATAAACACTTTGGGTTGAATTTCACGCACGGCTCGTGCCAATTCAAAAAACAAAGTGCCTCGTGTGTCGTTCAAGCCTCCTTTTTTGCCTGCATAGGAAAAGGCTTGACAAGGAAATCCGCCAGAAAGGAAATCAACCTTTCCGTTTAATGGAGTAAAATCTATTTGACGAATGTCGCCTTCCAACACATTCCATTCGGGATGATTGCGTTTGAGCGTCCGACAAGCCATAGAATCCACCTCATTTAATAATATGTGGCGGAATCCAGCCATGTGCATTCCCAAAGCCAAACCACCTGCGCCTGCGAATAATTCAACCGACGTATAGTCACGAAGCGGAGCGACGTGAAATTCTTCATCCCAGTTGGTTTCAAGCATCAATCGCACAGGCTCAACATCTGCTAAATCTTCCATATAGAAACCGTCCTTGCCTTTTTCGTTTTTATGGTAAGGATATACCCCACTCTCGCCCCACTTTTGAGCCGTGGCAAGCGAGGTTCCCGTAAGGTCGGCTAAATTTGTTGCAGATAAAAATGTCGGCATCTTTTAGAAATTTTCAAATCCTTCGTAAGTTCGGAATGCAAGTAGATAAAGGCTCTTGTAGAAATCTTTTTTGTCTAATTCGTCGTAAACTGTATTTTTCAATTTGGCTGATTCATCTTCTGCAATAACATCGTCAAGTATGTCTGGCAAGACTTTGCAAAGCTTGAAAAATGCATCTTTTTGCCCAAAAACAATTTCATAGAATTTGTCAATGGAAACCCTTCTAATTTTATCATGAGAACGTGAATTCCCATCCACTCTAATATTCCATTTGATATTCTGCGACTTTTTGGCAATAATTTCCACCAACATACAAGTCGCTTTGTCGTCTTCCAAGATTTTGCCCTGCATTTTGATGTATGTTTTTTGAGAGCTTGCAGCGTTCATCGTGTTGTGCTTGTTTTTCATCTCGACATAGATATGAAGATTATCATTCAGCACATCAAATCCGCCTTTTGTCCCATTTGCGGGCACTTCCCAACCATTACCAGCGCATTTAAAAAGGTTTTGATGGAAATATCCAATACAGTTGTTGTTCGTTTTGTCAATCTGGCGGAGACATTCACTTTCAATCGTCTGCTGCATCGTCTGACCGTAAATCTTTGAATCAAAAGTTAGTTTGATAGGGTCAATAATATTTTTATTGAAATCCTTCAAATTGATGCTACGGCGATACTGAAGCACTGTCGCCTTAACGTGATTATAGATGTCACTGTCGGACACGAAACCGAGGTTATACTTCTTCATATTTTTTCATTGTTTATTATGAATATCCCTGCAAAGTTACGATTTTTTTCGGAAAACGTGGCATATCTTATTTTTTCCTTTGTTTGTTTTCCAACGCTTTCTTTTGTTCGCTTGCCAAACGACGCTCCACCTTTTTCACATCCTCGGCTGGCGGTAAATCCTCGGGGATGATGCCACGCTCGGTGAGCATTTTTCGCACGGCTGCATTATTGTCCACGTGTTCCTTTGTGATGGCATTTTCGCCATGCAAGTCTTTGGTTTGTACGTTTACGCTCGTCATTTCTGCGGCAAAATCCTTTGCCTTGATGCTGATGGTCGGCAGAAAGTCGGCAAGCGGACGACTTTGTGGCATTCCCAACCGACGCTTCATCATATTGGTGCTGAGGCGAAATAGTGCTTGGTCGCCTTTGGAACGGATAACGGCAAAAGTCTGGTCGTTCACACCACGCTCGTAAAGGATGCCCGAGAGTTTTTTCTCTGTTTCCTGCAATTTGGCACGTGCTTTCACGCGCTCCACTTCCAACAGACGTTGCTCTATCAGTTCTGCCCGTCGGGTCTGCACGGCAAAATATGTCTGTGCAAAGGCAATCTGTGGTTTGCGCGGATCGCCATTTTGAGCAACGAGGTAGCAGGCGTAGCGAGTCAGCATAACATCATCTACTTGCCGTTGAGCCCCCTTGCCTGCAACTATCATCTTATTGACGTCAATAAAATGATCCGTTATCGGCTGCCCCACGTTCTTACAGGCATCTTTCGCCTTGTCAATAACTTTCGTGAAGTTCTGCCACAGACTATATCCAAGCAGTTTTTGTAGTTCCCTTGCGCTCCAACATTCGGTGTCGTCTATCATATAAACGGCATCTTCGTAACTCTTAAATAGATTTTGTATTTCTTCTTTTTTCATTGTCTAAAGTTTCTATCGTCCAAAAAATATCTACTTCACCCTGCAAAGTTACAAATATTTTTCGGAAAACAATTGTTTTATGCCATTTTTTTGCGACGGAAAAGAATTAGCCCGATGTTTTTGCGGAATATCGGGATTTTTTGCTAATTTTGCAGTGGAATTGGAAAAGAGAAACTAAAAACTGCAATCGTATGAAAGAAAAGAAAACCATTGGCCTCGCCAGCGACCACGCTGGCTTTGCCTTGAAGCAATTCGTGAAGAAATACCTCGACGAGAAAGGCGTTTCGTATAAGGATTACGGCACCGACAGCGAGGAAAGTTGCGACTACAGCGATTTCGGCCACGCTCTGGCTCGTGGAATCGAACAGGGCGAGGTGTTCCCGGGCATCGCGATCTGCGGCTCGGGCGAAGGCATCGCGATGACGCTCAACAAGCACCAGAGCATCCGCGCCGGATTAGCGTGGATGCCGGAAATTGCGCACTTGATTCGTCAGCACAACGATGCCAACGTGCTCGTGATGCCGGGTCGATTCACCGACGAGGAAACCGCCCGAAAGATTATGGACGAGTTTTTCGCGACAGAATTTGAAGGTGGAAGACACCAACGGCGAATCGAGAAAATTCCGGTGGATTTTAGTGAATAGTTTACAGTGAATAGTGAATAGTTTGTGATTAGCTGTGCTTCTGGAGTTTTTCTCTTTTGCACAAAAGTAATCATCAACTATTCACTATTCGTTATTCACTATTCACTGTAAACTATTCACTAAAGTTTGACTTTTTTCTTCACCGCCTTGCTCTCATTGCTCATTCGGTCGAGGGCGGTGACGACGTATGTATATTGCGTGCGACCGCCGCTATACGGCAGTTTCAGGCTTGTGTCGTAGGTCACGGCGATGATTTTCGCGGAATTGTTGAGGTCGATTTTCTCGCCCTTCGCAAAGCGATAGACCACGTAGCGATTCACCACGTCGCCCCATTTCTTGCCCTTCGGCTGCTTCCACGTCAGCACAGGACCGTTGCTACTCCACTCCACTTTCACGCTCTTGGCTTTCTTCGGCGATTTTCCGTCGATGAAGGTCATCAGCGGTTGCAGCGCAGGCGTTTTCCAGTAGTTGTTGCGCAGCGCGTGGCCGTAGTTTCCGACATTATCGACCGCCGCCTTCGCATACCACAGCACCGTTCCGTTCACGTTTTTCATCTGCTGATGCAGACGGCGTTTCGCAGGCAGTTGGTGGCTGTTCGGATTCTGCGGATCGGCGTATTTCACGGTGCGCTCGACATCCTCGCCGATAAACAGCGGACGATTGGCCGCATAGCGATTCCACCACGTGATCAGTGTCTTGTAGTCAGCGGTTTTATGTCCGATTTCCCAATAAATCTGCGGCACGCAATAGTCAATCCAACCGTTGTTCACCCACAGCAAAACATCGGCATAGAGGTCGTCGTAGTTCTGCAAACCAGCCGTTTCGCTACCCATTTTCGGGTCGTTTCGCTTGTTGCGATAGATGCCGAAGGGCGACACGCCGAACTTCACCCACGGTTTTTCCTTTTTGATGGCCTCGTTCAACTGTTTCACGAAGAGATTCACGTTGTATCGCCGCCAGTCGCCACGGTCGCGGATGCCGTTGTTGTACTTCGCAAACTCGGCATCGTCGGGAATCGCCTTGCCTGCTGCGGGATAAGGATAGAAATAGTCGTCGATGTGGAAACCGTCGATGTCGTAGCGGCGCACGATGTCCTGCGACACCTGACAAATGTAGTCGCGGTTCTCCTTCAACGCAGGATTCAGCACGAGCAGGTCGTCGTAGGCGAAAACACGCTCAGGATGGCGCACGGCGATGTGGTTTCGGGCCAGCGAAGTCTTCGTTTTCGTGCGAGCACGATAGGGATTGATCCACGCGTGGATTTCCATTCCGCGCTTGTGGCACTCGGCGACCATCCACTCCCACGGATCCCAAGATGGCGACGGAGCCTGCCCTTGAACGCCCGTCAGAAAGCGGCTCCACGGCTCCAAATCGCTCTTGTAGAGGGCGTCACATTCGGGTCGAACCTGAAAAATGATGGCATTCACGCCGTCTTTCTGCAACTCGTCGAGTTGATAGCGCAGCGTCTGTTGCATCTGCTGCGTTCCCATCCCTTGAAACTGCCCGTTCACACACTGAATCCACGCGCCCCGAAACTCTCTCTTGGGCGCATTCTGAGCAACAGCGATGCTGGCTGTGCCCAGAAGCACGGCCAGCATCAGCATTTTCTTAATATTTTTCATTCCTTATCTCGTTTTTTTCAATCAAAATTTATATCCGAGCGTGAACAGCAACTGGTGGCGCTTGTTGCTTACTTTTGTTGGCTCAATAACTCCTTGATATGCCTGCATCGGATAAAAATCTCCGTTTGTTGTACTATATTGATAGGCCAAATCAATATTCATCTGACCCACGTTGTAGCCTACGCCACACGTGATACGATTCTTGGCACTCCAATTCGTATAATCAGCCGTGGAAGCGAACATAACTCCGGGCGAATCCAGCATCATATCGCGTACACCATCTTCGTTGTATGCAGCTGAAACATAGTTGTAACCCAAACGAATAGCGAGATCTTGTGCTGGCTTATACTCAACGCCTAATTTTAGCGTGGACACTCCGTTCAGTGATTTCTCCGTATTCCTCTTCATATTTTCATCAGTATATGAAT
>JAFYJH010000050.1 GCA_017538195.1 Prevotella sp. | reverse complement strand
CAGCAGATAGGGATTTTCGATCATAATGCTGTCGAAATCGGCGGTGCGCGAGTTCATAAACTGATATTTGACGGTGAGCGGCGAAAATTCGTGGCGCGAAGTGGCCGACGGTTGCCAACGATAGGTCCATTCGCCTGCGACGATGTGCATTTTATAGTAGCCCGGACGACGGATGATGTCGCTCGAAACCTTCGCCAATGTCGTGGAAACGCGCCGCCAGCGCATCGGGTCCATCGTCAGCGTTTTTCCTTGTGCCCGAGCGCGTTCAAAGCGTCGGCGCAACTGATTTCCGCCCATAAACGGCGCGACCAGACGCGGAAATTCGAGCGAAACGTCGGCACCGTATTCGTAGGTGCTCATATCGCCGCCCGTGCTGCGTGTCTGCCATTCGTAAGAGCCGTGCAGGTTGATGTCGAGTTTTTCGGCACCCTTGAAAACGTTTTTCTTCGCGAGTCCGAGTTTCAATTCCGGGCCGATTCGCCCGATGGTTCGCTTCGTGAAGTTGGTTTCGACATAAAAATCGTAGGGACGGTCGAAAACGCAGTTGATGGCGAGGTCGAGCGTGTCCTGTCCGACGCGGGGCGTAAACTGGTAGTCGGTCATTGAAAACAGACCTGTGGAATTGAGCGCGTTGGCGGTTTGGAGATAGCCTTCGTAACTGTAAGGCTGACGCGAGCGAAGTCGCATCGCACCGATGACGACGCGCGGTCGGACGGGCGATTTCTCACCGTTGAACTTCAACTTGAACGAGCGACGGCTGATGCTGTCGGTGAGTTGCTGCATAAAAGTTTTGCGCAGGTTCACGGTGATGTTTCCGATGGCAAACTGGCGATGGGCTTCGTCGGGAATGTTTTCGGCCATCTGCATCCGCAACTGAGCGCGTCCGGGAACGCTTGTCGTGTCGGCCAAGTAAGTCGTGTAGATGGGTTGATAATAATAGTAGCCGCTGTTGCGGAAAAGCGTGGAAATTCGGTCGCGCTCGCCGTCGAGCGAGGCCACCGTGAAGGCGTCGCCCGTTTGCAGCAGGCTTTCCGACTGCGTTTTGCGAATCAGACTGTCGGCCTGTGGCGAAAATCCGACATAACTGACGGAATCGATAGTAAGCAACGGGCCTGTCGTAACGTGATAGCCGATTTTCGCCTTTTTCGGGTTGCGCTGCGTGACGACATTGTAATCGACCATGCCGTGGAAATAGCCGTGATTGCGAAGCACCGACTGCGCCACTTGCGCCCGCAAGGCCGGATTCACCCAACTCATCAGCACGGGCTGTTTGCCCAACGCGCGCGTCATCCATTGCGAGAATTTATCGTCTTTTCCGGCAAATTCATTCCAAATCCAAAGGCTCAAGGGGAAGGGCGAGCGATGGTAACTGCTGCCGAAAAGCGCGCCGTTGGGCGCAGTGGCAAGCGCAGCCTCGATTTCCTCTTGCGCGGTGATGAAATTTTTCTTGGAAACGGCTGTGTTGGCGATGGTGTCGTTGCGGTCGTAGGTGATTTTTGTCAGACCGACGAAAAGTTGGTCGCCGTCGGGGATGTTTTCCGTCGTCGAACAGGCTGCAAACAGCAAGATGGTCAATATCGTGAGGTGGATTTTCTTCATTTTATCGAATCTTTTTCGTTGTTCAAAGAATCTTGTCGAATTATCAGCGAATCCGGTCGAACTTTCAAAGTCGAATCCGAAGGATTTTCCGACGACTGACTCCGCCGCATCATCGACGGCATCACTTGTTGTTGCTTGTCGCTTTTCAGGTTGAAAATATCCTTGAAATGCTGCAACGAGCGTCGCCAGATGAAGCCCACGCCGTACTCCTGCGTATAGCCGTCGAGCCAGTCATAGACGTTGTTTTCGTAGAACAGCGTGACGTATTTGTTGGCGGTGTCGTCGAGCCGATATTCAAAGGTTACGTTGTCGAAGAACGACTGGTTTCGGTTCTGCACCTCGGCACCCGATGAAACCTTGCCGCCGATGCTGATTTTCAGGCGATTGTTCCAGAATCGCTTCGCAAATTTGAAGGAATAGTTCGTACTGACATTGCCCGAAGCGTCGGTCGTGTTGTCGAGTCCGACGGAAAGGTCGAGCGTGCGCAGGGCGTTGCCCGTGATGTGGTTGATTTCGCTCTGGAGGAAGGTGTTGAGTGCTTGGTTCATCGAGAAACCTTGCGTGTTGCCGTCGGCGAGGTACATTCCCGTCGTGAGCATCGTCACGGCGAGTTTTCCGCGCTGTTCGGTGCTCATCGCCTGCAATTCCGAGTGGAGTTGCATATCTTCGGGCGCGTCGAGCGTGAATTCCAAGCCCATATCGTCGAGCGTCTTGGTGATGATGACGCCGCAGTCGAAATCGACACTGCGCCCTACTCCATTCTCCGACGACACGGCGGCACGAGTGCGTTCCGTCGCCGTGATGTTCAGCGTCGGATTCATCGGATTTCCCGTAAATTCGAGGTAACTGCCGTCCTTGATCGTAAAGGTTTTCAGCGGAATAATCGGCAACGAATACTTCATTTCGCCGTTGGCAAGCGTGTATCGCCCCATCAGGCTCAGTTTCTTGGACATTCCGTAGTTCATCCGCAGCGTTCCACCGCCCGTCAGGTCGATGAAATTGCTCTTGTCGGCGTTCAAGTAGGACATCACGTGGGCTCCTTTTGAAATATCGACGGTCATATCCATCGTAAATCCTGACAAATCGGGACGATGGACAACGGTTTGGGTCGTGTCGGCGAAATCGACGAATCGCACGAGTTCGTCGAGATGGTTGTCGGTGGTCAGCGGCGAGTCGCGCAGGATATAAACGAGGTCGGTCGAGCCGAGAACATCGAGTTTTCCGCGCATTTTCAAGTTGGAAAGTTCGCCGTTGATGTTGCCGTAATAGTTCACGTAAGCCTTGCCGTAAGCCTCCGAGCGCGGATTCTCCTTCGCGTCGATGAGCAGGAAATTCTGCGCCCGCAGCCGCAGGTCGAGTCGCATGTGATCGAGGTCGGTGAAATCGAGTGCGCCGTAGGTCGTCAGCGGCGAGGAATTGTTGGCATACATCTCGAAATTCTCGAAGAGCAGCCGACTTCCCTTGATGGTCACGGGGTCGTTGTCGAAGCGCAGCCGCACGCCGTAAGGCTGGCTGACCATATAGGCCGAATCGAGGTAGATTTCGCCATCGACTACGGGCTTGGAAATCGGGCCTCGAACCGACAAAGAACCTTCGCCGTAGCCCTCGAAACCAAAAATCTGGTCGGGAATAAAGCCGTTGAGAATCGACAGCGGCATCCGCATCAAATCGACCGTGGCATCGAGGTAGCCCTTCGTTTTCTCCTTTTTATTATAATAGGTGCCCGAAAGCGTCGCAAATTCGTTGCCGTTGAGGTTGAGAATGCCGTCGATGAAGTGCGAGCCGTCGTTTTTCGGCATATAGACGAACTCCGTTCCGAGGTCGCCCATCGGCGTGTTTTCATAGACGAACTGGCGGATGTCGAGGTCGGACGACACGCTCACTTGATTGTCGGTCTGCACGAAGTGGAAATCGCCGTTCATCATTCCCTTGATGTCGGGCGTGTAAGGGATGACCGAGAGGATTTTTTCGAGGTCGAAATGGTTGAGCGAGGCGGTGATGTCCTGTTTGGCTTCGAGGTTGTCGTCGTTGGTGTAGATTTGGATTCCCGTGCCGTCGTCGGCCTTCAAAACGAGGTCGGCGGAAACGCGATTGTCGCGTCCGAGGAATACGAAATTGTCGTCATTGACCTTGAATTTCCGATAGCCGAGCGTCGGTTCTTTCAGATGCGAGCGGAACATCAGACCGTCGTTTTCCATCGTCGCATTCACGCCCACGCGCAAGCCCAAATCGCCGTTGGCATCGTAGAGTCGAGTGCCGAAAGTGGTGCCTCGGTCTTGCAGAATGCCGTCGATGAGGGCGTTGAAGGTGTATTGCGGATTTTTCTCGTTGTTGCGAATCTGCGCCTGATAAATCGTGCGGACGGAATCGCTCTGGATGGCAAAGTTCAGCGTGTCGAGCAACATGCTATCTACCATCAGCGATTCGAGATGCAGCCGACCGTTCAGACCGCTCACGGGCGACGAATTGACCGTTCCGCTGAGGTGGCCGACATCGTAGCCCAGATGGTTGAGCATTTCAACGAAGAAATTGTTGCGTCCGCTGTTGATGGACAGATGAGCGTCGGGCAAAACGCGGCGCAGGCGACCTTGGTCAATCAGTCGCTCGTTGTACTGCCGCTTGACTTCCGCCGTGAGGCGGTCGCCGGCGTTGAGCAGTCGCTCGTAGTTGCCTTTTGCGTCGAGGTCGAGGTGGAAATCGCCGCTCGAAACGGTGGCGCGAGTCTGCGAGGCGGTCGCCAATGCGTTGAAATCCATATCGCCCGGATGATAAACCGTCGTTTTTCCGCCGTCCTTCATTTTGACGGTCATATCGCTCACCGTTCCTTGAATCTGGTGGGCGTTTTTCAGGTCGCTGTCGATGTCGAGCCGCACATTTCCCTGCACGAGCATCGTGCTGTCGCCCATCGAGAAATTCGGCAGATTGGCCTGCGCCAGTGCGCGTCCGTTCTTGATTTTGGCATCGGCTTTCAAACCCGAAAGGTCGTAGTCGCCGTATTTGAAGTTTTTGATGTCGGCTTTGGCAGTCAGCGTCGTGCGAGGCGAAGCGAAGTCGGTACCCTGCCCTTTCAGGTCGATGTTGGCGGTCAGCGGACCGAGGTCGTAGTTGGGCGCGAAGTGCTTCAGCGCGAGTTTGTTGGCGTTCAGCGAGGCTTCGTAGGTCGAATTTTCCGCATTGAATTTCGCCGTGCCAGCGAGCGTTCCGTTGCCCTCGCGAGCCGTGAAACGGGTGGAATATTGCTGTCGGTCGGCCTTCAGATTGCCTTTCACCGCGAGATTTTTCGGAATGTTCACGTCTTTTCGGACATCTTTCGGCAGCAATTCCTTCGCAAAATCGACATTCGTGGCGGTCGCGTCGAAATCGACATCGGCCTTGAGACCGTCGAGTTTGTCCATATTTTCAAGCGAACCCGACGCTTTCACGCGAAACGCCGACGGCATCGACACGTTCAAGTCGCTGAAACTCATATTTTGCAGGTTTCCGCGCACCGTCCCGTCGATTTCCAACGGTTTTTCGGGCCATTTTTTCCGAAAATCAGCCGGCATTTCCTTCATAAAAGGCTTCAAATCCTCTTTGCTGAGCGAGGCTTTGACCGTGGCCTTCATCGTGCCGTTGCTGCCGACGCTCAGCGCGTCACGCGGACTGAGCGCGTCCAGAGCCATATCGACCTCGCCCGAAATCGACGACGACGGCGTTTCAATCTTCGCATTCCGCAGTTTCAGGCGATTGTCGGCCAGCGAAATCGAGTCCGCCCGCAGTGCTACATCGTCAATTTTGTAGTCGCCGAAAGCCCCGCCGCTCTTGGAAATATCGACTTTCCCGACCTCATAAACGCCCTTTTTCAAGTCGAAAAAGCCGTTTTCAATCGTCGCGTCGCCAATTTTCACCGAACTAATATCTGAACTCCTGAACTCCTGAACTCCTTCACTCCCCGACTCTTCATTACTCCTTAACTCCTTAACTCCTTCACTCCTGACTATCACCTCCGAATTTTCAATCCTCGCTTTCTGCGCAAAAATCCGCCACGGCGTATCGCTTGAAGTCGTGTCCTCAGGCACGCTGTCGGGCAGCACAATGTCGAGTTTCGCGTCCGCCAACAACACGTCCGACAGGTTCACATCGCTCACCGTCGGGTCGTCTTTTCCGTTCAGCAGAATGTCGGAATTCGTCACGCGCAACTTTCCGATGTCGCCCTTCACACGCGCCGCATCAATAAAGCCATTCGTATTGATTTTCGCCTTCTCGAAAGTCAGTTCGTCGATGACGACTTTCTTGTCCAACAACGGCTTCATCTGCACATCCGCCACGATGCTCCCGATGTTGGCAATCGTGTCGCGAGGTTCGCCCCGCGTCACCGCCACCACGTCGTTCAACTGCAAGTCCAAGGGGAATTTCAAGCGCACGTTGCCCACCGAAATGTCCATATTCGTCTTTTCCGACGCATACGCCGAAGCCTGCTTCACCGCCCACCGCTGAAACGGCGGGAAGTAAAACAACGCTGCTGACGACGAAAAAAGCACGACGGGCACCAAAACTGCCACGCCCGCCCACTTCAAAAACTTCTTCATACGAGGGCAACATCAATGTTTCCGCCGCAAAAGTACAAAAAAAACGCACGACAGCAAAAATTTTTAATTTTTAATTTCTAATTTTTAATTAAATATAGTACCTTTGCAGCACTAACGGCTAAACAAACAAAAAAAACGATTAGAAAAACAATGGAAAAAGACAAGCAAATTTTTGATTTGATCGAGCAGGAGCACCAACGCCAATTGAAGGGCATGGAGCTGATTGCCAGTGAAAATTTCGTGAGCGACGAGGTCATGCAGGCTATGGGTTCGTGGCTGACCAACAAGTATGCCGAGGGCTATCCCGGCAAGCGCTACTACGGCGGCTGTCAGGTGGTTGACCAAGTGGAGCAGATCGCCATCGAGCGCGTCTGCGAACTCTTCGGTGCCGAGTATGCCAACGTGCAGCCGCATTCGGGCGCACAGGCCAATGCTGCCGTGCTTTTCACGGTTCTGAAGCCCGGCGACGTGTTCATGGGCCTGAATCTCGACCACGGCGGCCACCTCTCGCACGGTTCGCCCGTCAATTCGAGCGGTATTCTCTACAAACCCGTCGGCTACAACCTCAACCGCGAAACGGGGCGCGTCGATTACGACGAAATGGAGCAACTCGCCCTCGAACACAAGCCGAAACTCATCATCGGCGGCGGTTCGGCCTACTCGCGTGAGTGGGACTACAAGCGGATGCGCGAGATTGCCGACAAGGTAGGCGCGATTTTCATGGTCGATATGGCGCACCCGGCTGGTCTGATTGCCGCCGGACTTCTCGACAACCCCGTGAAATACGCCCACATCGTCACTTCGACGACGCACAAGACACTGCGCGGTCCGCGTGGCGGTATCATTCTGATGGGCAAGGACTTCGAGAATCCGTGGGGCCTGACCACGCCGAAGGGTCAAGTCAAGATGATGTCGCAACTGCTCAATTCCGCCGTATTCCCTGGACAGCAAGGCGGTCCGTTGGAACACGTCATCGCAGCGAAGGCGGTGGCTTTCGGCGAGGCATTGAAGCCCGAATTCAAGCAGTGGGCCGAGCAGGTGAAGAAAAACGCCGTAGTGCTCGCCGACGAACTCGTGAAGCGCGGTTTCCACATTGTCAGCGGTGGCACCGACAACCATTCGATGCTCGTCGATCTGCGCTCGAAATATCCCGAACTGACGGGTAAAGTGGCTGAAAACGCCCTCGTCGCCGCCGACATCACGGTGAACAAGAACATGGTGCCGTTCGACTCGCGCTCGGCCTTCCAGACCAGCGGTCTGCGCCTCGGAACGCCCGCCATCACGACTCGTGGCGCGAAGGAAGAACTGATGGTGCTCATCGCCGAACTCATCGAAACGGTGCTCAACGCGCCCGAGGACGAGCAGGTCATCGCAAGCGTGCGCGCCCGTGTGAATGAAACAATGAAGAACTATCCGCTTTTCGCCTACTAAACGATGATTCAATTCGCAATCATAGCCCTCGTTGTCGCACTCTCTGTCGCCTACGTCGTCTATCGCGTTCGCAAGGCGGCGGAGAGTGCCGGCGATTCTTGTTGCGGATGCAATGGCTGTTCAAAAAAGGAGGACTGTGGAAATCGTGAAGTGTGAAGTGAGAATAGCATTTGGCTTAACTTCATTAACTTCTTAACCCCCTAACTTCTTAAAAATTCTTAATTTTTAATTATAAATTTTTAATTACTAATTATTTGTTGTAACTTTGCAGCCGCAAATCGAAATTTGGTGCGTTAACAAAGCGGTTATGTGTTGGTCTGCAAAACCAAATAGAGCGGTTCGACTCCGCTACGCACCTCT
>JAFYJH010000049.1 GCA_017538195.1 Prevotella sp. | reverse complement strand
GTTTTGGCCGATGCCGTCAGTCCGAGTAGCAAGAGGCCGATGGTTAGGATTTTTCTCATATTATTTTTTGAATTAAAAATTACGAATTATGATTACTTTTCTCACTTCACACTCCACACTTCACACTTCACAAGATTCTTCAATATTATAAAGAAAATCATTATACGGATATTTCTGCACGTGCAATTCGCGAACTTTCTTGTAAACCGCCTCGCGAAATTCGTCGATGTTCTGCTTTTCGAGGGCGGAAATAAAAATACAATCACCTATTTTCGCCATCCACGTGCGTTTCAAGTCGTCGAGCGACACGTTTTCCTTCGTTGGCGGCGTGAGGTCGTCGGGTTCCTTCTCAATCCACGAATAATTGTCGATTTTGTTGAACACAATCATCGACGGTTTCTCGGCGCAACCCAAGTCGGCAAGCGTCTTTTCGACCACCTGAATCTGCTCCTCGAAGTCGGGATGCGAAATATCGACCACGTGGATGAGCAGGTCGGCCTCGCGCGTCTCGTCGAGCGTCGATTTGAACGATTCCACAAGGTCGGTCGGCAGTTTTCGGATGAATCCGACGGTGTCGGCCAGGAGGAAGGGCAGATTGTCGATGACGACCTTGCGCACGGTGGTGTCGAGCGTGGCAAATAGTTTGTTTTCGGCGAACACGTCGCTCTTCGACAGCAGGTTCATAATCGTCGATTTGCCCACGTTGGTGTAGCCCACGAGCGCCACGCGGATGAGCCGACCGCGATTCTTGCGCTGCGTCGATTTCTGCTGGTCGATTTCCACGAGCCGCTGCTTCAACAGCGTGATTCGCTGCTTGATGATTCGCTGGTCCATTTCCAACTGCGTTTCGCCCGGTCCGCGCAGTCCCACCGAGCCTTTTCCGCCGCCCGAACCCGAGCCGCCGCCCTGTCGTTCCAAGTGCGTCCAGAG
Source organism: Prevotella sp. (assembly GCA_017538195.1). Lineage (GTDB taxonomy): Bacteria > Bacteroidota > Bacteroidia > Bacteroidales > Bacteroidaceae > Prevotella. Next base: position 6,240 of record JAFYJH010000049.1, on the reverse strand, counting down.
GCGTTGCAGTCGGGGCAGCATATAGCGATATTGCGCCAGTTCTACCTGCGTTTTGGCGTTGGCGGTCTGCGCCCGCATCGCGAAAATGTCGAGGATGAGGCTCGTGCGGTCGAGAATCTTGACCTTCAACTCGTTTTCGATGTTGCGGATCTGCTTCGCCGAGAGTTCATCGTCGAAAATCACCATTCCGACGGGCTGCGGAATCTGGGTGTTGGTTGATGATTGTTGGGTGGTGAAGGCTTCTTTTTCAGCTTCAAAATGATCGGCTTCGTCCTGACACTTTTTGATGTACTCCCGAATTTCCTCCAATTTTCCCTTGCCGACATAAGTCACGCTACTCGGTCCGCTCACGCGCTGCGTAAACCGTTTGACAACGATTGCGCCAGCCGTTTCGGCCAAAAATTCCAGTTCGTCGAGGTATTCCTTCGTTTTCGCCTCGTCCTGTTCCTTGGTGATGAGGCCCACGAGCACGGCAGTCTCGGCTTTGGCCTCCGAAATGACAAATTCTTTCATACTTTAACCGTTTTCGTCTGCAAAAATACAAAAAGTTTCGGAAAGATTTTTGTTTATTGATTTTTTTTTGTAATTTCGCCGCCAAATAGAAATATAAAACATCAAGGACAATATGAGCGAATCGACAAGCAAGCAAAACTCGTGGGAATCGCAGGAATTCCACCACACGCTGCCGCTGCAAATCCGTTGGAACGACGTGGACCAGTTCGGCCACGTGAACAACGGCGTGTTTTTCCAGTTCTACGACACGGCGAAGACCGACTATCTCGCCACCGCGTGCGACGATGTGGATTGGGGGCGAAGGGCGATTGTCGTGGTGCACATCGAGGCCGATTTCCTCTCGGAAGTGAAGATTGGCGACCACATCGCCGCCCGCACGCGCATCTCGCACATCGGGCGCACGAGTTTCCACTTGCAGCAGGATGTCATCGACACCGACACGCAGGAAGTGAAGTGCCGCTGCCTGTCGATCATGGTGCTCTACGATTTGCAGAAACACGAGTCGATTCCGCTGCCCGACCATTGGGTGAAGTCAATCGGCGAGTTTGAGGGTGTGGAATTTAAGAGAACAACTAATCATTAACAATTAACAAAAAAGAATATGAGAGTTATCATCGAACCCAATTATGAGCAGCTGTCGCGCTGGGCTGCCGAGCACGTTGTGAAGCGCATCAATGAGTTTAAACCTACGCCTGAGCGCAAGTTCGTGCTCGGACTGCCGACGGGTTCGTCGCCCATCGGAATGTATCGCAACCTCGTGAAAGCCTACGAGGAGGGTCGCGTCAGCTTCAAAAACGTGCTGACGTTCAATATGGACGAGTACGTCGGACTGCCCGAAGAGCATCCCGAATCGTACCATTCGTTCATGGCGACCAACCTGTTCAACCACATCGATTGCCCGAAGGAGAACATCCACATCCTGAACGGCAACGCCGAGGACTTGGAAGCCGAGTGTGAGCACTACGAGGCGATGATTCGCGAGGCTGGCGGCATCGATTTGTTCATCGGAGGCATCGGTCCCGACGGCCATATCGCCTTCAACGAGCCGTTCTCGTCGCTGACGAGTCGCACGCGCCAAAAGACGCTGACGACGGACACGATTATCGCCAATTCTCGCTTCTTCGAGGGCGATGTGAACAAAGTGCCGAAGACCGCGCTGACGGTCGGTGTTGGCACGGTGATGGACGCTCGCGAAGTGATGATTCTGGTGAACGGACACGGCAAGACGCGCGCTTTGCAGGCCGCCGTGGAAGGCCCTGTGACGCAGGCTTGGACAATCAGTGCGCTTCAGACGCACCGCCACGGTATTATTGTTTGCGACGAGGCGGCTACCGACGAACTGAAAGTGGCTACGTATAAGTATTTCAAGGACATCGAAAAAGGTAATTTATAATGTTGAATGTTGATGGTTGAATTGTCGCCTGCGGCGATTTTGAATTCAAAATTCAGAATTGTTAATCGGCAGAGCCGAAAATTCAAAATTCAACACTCAAAAATCAAAATTTAAGGACTATGAGACTGAATTTAAGTTCACAAATCGTACTGAATAAAGTACCCGAAGAGTTTTACCGTCCGCGCACGGCTGTGGATCGCAGCGAAATCACGCGAATGGAGAAATTGCCGACCGACATCTATCCGAAGACCGAGGACGGCGTGAAGGAAGTGGCTAAGGCCGTGGTCGAAGAAGTTCAGCAACAGCGACGCGATGGTGAATATTGCGTGCTCGGACTGGGCACCGGCACCTCGCTGACGCCCGTCTATGAAGAACTCATCCGACTGCACAAGGAAGAGGGCGTGAGTTTCCAGAATGTCGTTGTTTTCAACGCCTACGAGTATTTTCCGTTGGCGAAAGACGCACAGCAAAGTGCCATCCGCCAGTTGCACGAGCGTTTCCTCGACCACGTCGATATCGACAGCAAGAATGTCTTTTCGCCCGACGGCACCATCGAGCAAGACCAAGTGCAACAGCATTGCCGCCTCTACGAACAGCGCATCAAGAGCTTCGGCGGCATCGACGTGATGCTGCTTGGCATCGGTCGAATGGGAAACATCGCCACGAATGAGCCGGGCTCGTCGCTCAATTCGCCGTCGCGCATCATCCTCATCGACGCTACTTCGCGCGAGGAAATGACGCGCAGTTTCGGCAGTAGCGAACCCGTTCCGCCGTGCTCGATTACGATGGGCGTGGCGACGATTCTCGCCGCCAAAAAGATTTTCCTGACGGCTTGGGGCGAGGAAAAGGCTGAAATTCTCAGAAACACCATCGAAGGCTCGATTACCGACCAGATTCCCGCCACGTTCCTGCAAACCCACAACGATGTTCGCGTGGTTTGCGACATCGCCGCCGCCTCGCGCCTGACGCGCATCGTGCATCCGTGGCTCGTCACCTCGCTCAAGTGGGACGACAAACTCGTGCGCTCGGCGCTCGTGTGGCTCTGTCAGAGGACGGGAAAGCCGATTTTGAAACTGACGAACAAGGACTACAACGAAAACGGACTGTCGGAATTGTTGGCTCTCTACGGCTCGGCTTACAATGCTAATATCAAGATTTTCAACGATTTACAGCATACGATTACAGGTTGGCCGGGCGGCAAGCCGAATGCCGACGACACCTATCGCCCAGAACGTGCAACGCCGTTCCCGAAGCGCGTGATTGTGTTCTCGCCGCATCCCGACGACGACGTGATTTCGATGGGTGGAACGATTCAGCGACTCGTCGCGCAGGGGCACGAGGTTCACGTGGCTTACGAAACGAGTGGAAACATCGCCGTCGGCGACGAGGAAGTGTCGCGCTTCCTGTTGTTCGTCGAGGGTTTCCATCAGATTTTCGGCGAAGGAAAAGACGATGCTTTCGACAAAAAATATGCTGAAATCAAGAAATTCCTCGCGAAGAAGAAAGAAGGCGACCTCGACACACGCGACATCTTGAATATCAAAGGTTTGATTCGTCGCGGAGAGGCTCGCACGGCCAGCATCTACAACAAAATTCCGCTCAGCCGAGTCCATTTCCTCGACCTGCCGTTCTACGAGAGCGGAAAAATCGAGAAACTGCCGATGTCGGAGAAGGATGTCGTCATTGTGCAGAAACTCATCAACGAGGTGAAGCCGCATCAGATTTATGTGGCAGGCGACCTCGCCGACCCGCACGGAACGCACCGCAAATGTACCGACGCTGTTCTCGCCGCCATCGACGAGGAGAAGAAAGCCGGTACGAAGTGGCTGAAAGACTGTCGAATTTGGATGTATCGCGGAGCGTGGGCCGAGTGGGAAATCGAGAACATCGAAATGTGCGTGCCGATGTCGCCAGAGGAGTTGCGTGCGAAGCGAAACTCGATTCTGAAGCATCAGTCGCAGATGGAGAGTGCGCCCTTCCTCGGCAACGACGAGCGACTGTTCTGGCAACGTGCCGAAGACCGCAACCGAGGCACGGCGAAACTCTACGACGACCTCGGACTGGCCTGCTATGAGGCTATGGAGGCGTTTGTGGAGTATAAACCGCTGTGAAGGTTTTAAGGTTATTAGGTTATGAGGTTTTGAGGTCGTGAGGTGAAAAAGTTAAATCGTAAAATTTAGAAATTATGGAAACGAAAGACTGTCAAATTTTTTTTAAAAAACAGCGGCAAACGATTCTTGGTATTACGTTAATTTTTAACTTTTTCACCTTTTCGACTTCGACCGTGTCGGCTGCGCAGAAGAAAGCGAAGGAGAAAATTCGCGTGGCCTGCGTCGGAAACAGCGTCACCTATGGAATGGGCGTGGAAGATCGCGAGAAAAACGCCTACCCCGTCGTGCTGCAACGACTGCTCGGCGACGACTACGATGTGCGGAATTTCGGCCATTCGGGTGCGACGCTGCTCAATCGCGGCCATCGACCTTATACGAAAGTGCCCGAATACCGTCAGGCACTCGATTTCAAGGCCGATTGGGTCGTGATTCACCTCGGACTGAACGACACCGACCCGCGCAACTGGCCGAACTACGGCGACGAGTTCATCGGCGACTATCGCGCCCTGATCGATTCGTTTCGCGAGGCCAATCCGCAGGCGAAAGTCTGGATTTGCCTGATGACGCCGATTTTCCATCGTCATCCGCGCTTCCAGACAGGCACTCGCGACTGGCACGCCGCCATTCAGCAGCGCATCCGCCAAATCGCCGCCACGACCGATGTCGGCCTCATCGACTTGCATACACCGCTCTACGCCCATCCCGAACTGCTGCCCGACGCGCTCCATCCGAATGCGAAGGGCGCAGCCATCCTCGCCCAGACGGTTTTTTCCGCGCTGACGGGCGACAAAGGCGGACTGAAACCGTCGCCGATGTACGGAAATGGGATGGTTTTGCAGCGTGGCGACAGCATCGTGCTGCGTGGAACGGCGAATGTCGGCGACGAAGTTCTCGTAACCTTCAACGGCGTTTCGCAGACGGCAAAATCCGATTCTGAGGGCGCGTGGCGCGTCAAATTTCCGTCGATGGAGGCTGGCGGTCCTTATCGCTTGTCGTTTAGCCTCGCCCAAAAAGATGGAAACCGAAAATCTCAGAAAAATTCCAAAAATCGAACTCCCTCCCCGTCGGGGGAGGGCTGGGGTGGGGCTATCACCTTCGACAGCGTCTATGTCGGCGAAGTCTGGCTCTGTTCGGGTCAGTCGAATATGGAATTTCAACTCCGAAGAAGTTCCACGGCGCAGGAAGATGTCGCCCAGTTCTCGCAGTCGGCGGCGAGTCGGCTGCTGCATCTCTGCGATATGTCGCCGCTGTATTCCACCGACGACAACGGTTGGTCGCCAGCCGTTTGCGACTCGGTCAATCAGTTGCGATTCCTGAAAAAGCCTGCGTGGAAGTTGGCGACGGCGGAAAACATCAAGAATTTCTCTGCCATCGCCTACCATTTCGGGCGCGTTTTGGCCGATTCGCTGCAAGTGCCGATTGGCATCATTTGCAATGCCGTCGGCGGTTCCACAACCGAGTCGTGGATTGACCGCAAGACATTGGAAAAAAGCCTGCCGAACATCCTTACCGACTGGTATTTCGGCGACTACGGACAGCCGTGGGCGAGAAATCGGGCCTTGGCGAACATTGCGCAGGTCGTGAACGTGGAGAATGACGGAAAATCGACCCCCGACCGCAACAAAACGCGCCTGCAACGCCATCCTTACGAGCCGTGCTATCTCTTCGAAGCAGGCATCTTGCCGCTCGACCACTATCGAATCAAGGGCGTGGCGTGGTATCAGGGCGAGTCGAATGCGCACAACATCGAACTTCACAAGCAGCTTTTCCAAATGTTCAAAAATAGTTGGACTCGCTATTTCGGTCGGCCTACGATTTCGATTTATTCCGTGCAACTTTCGAGTCTGAGCCGTCCGTCGTGGCCTGCGTTCCGCGATAGTCAGCAGCGTTTATACGGCGGAATGGTCGTCAGCCACGACCACGGCGATTCGCTCGACGTGCATCCGCGCAACAAACGACCCATCGGCGAGCGATTGGCGTGGAAGGCCTTGAAGCAGAACTATGACCGTCGCTCGATTGTTGCAGATGGACCTCACCATCCGATGGCTGTGCAAAGCCGAGATGGTATTCTTGTCTATTTCGCAAGGGAAAACGAAGGTCTGCATCCCTCGTCAGGCGACCGTCTTATCGGTTTCGAGGTGGCTGGCAAAGACGGCATTTTCCATCCTGCCGAAGCGCGTGTCATTGAAGACGAATACGTTTTGGTGACTTGCCCCGAAGTGG
>JAFYJH010000048.1 GCA_017538195.1 Prevotella sp. | reverse complement strand
TCGTGCATCACGATTCTGCCCGACGACCAATTTTCGATCACGGCGATGTGCTCGTTTGAGTCGAAATTCATCAACAGCCAGTTCGCCACGCTCGACAATATGGAAAATTTCGCCTCGGAAGTGGCTCCGGCCCGCACTTTCGTCTTCGTGCGCGACATTATGCCGCTGCTCGACGCCAATCTCATCAAGGGCGGCGACCTTGAAAATGCCATTGTCATCTACGAGCGTCAGGTCAGTCAGCAGCAACTCGACAACCTCGCCGACCTGTTGAAAGTGCCGCACATGGACGCGACGAAAATCGGCTATATCCAGCCGAAGCCGCTGCAATGGGAAAACGAATGTACGCGCCACAAACTGCTCGACATCATCGGCGATATGGCGCTCATCGGACGACCCATCAAAGGCCGAATCGTCGCCACGCGACCGGGCCATACCATCAACAACAAATTCGCCCGACTGATGCGTAAGGAAATCAAGAAAAACGATGTTCAGGCACCCATCTACGACCCCAACGACACGCCCGTGATGGACAACATTCGCATCCGCGAACTGCTGCCCCACCGCTATCCGATGCAACTCGTCGATAAGGTCGTCGAAATGGGCGCGACGAGCATCGTCGGCGTGAAAAACATCACGGCCAACGAGCCGTTTTTCACCGGTCACTTCCCCGAAGAACCTGTGATGCCCGGCGTTCTCCAAATCGAGGCGATGGCGCAGTGCGGCGGCTTGCTCGTGCTCAGCCAAGTCGAGGAGCCTGAGCGTTGGTCCACCTATTTCATGCGAATCGACGACGTGAAATTCCGTCAGAAAGTCGTTCCGGGCGACACGCTGCTCTTCCGCGTGGAATTGCTGCATCCCGTCCGCCACGGCGTGAGCACGATGAAAGGCTACGCCTTCGTCGGCGACCGCATCGTTTCCGAAGTCCAGTTCACCGCACAAATCGTTAAGAACAAATGAATCAGATCAGTCCATTAGCATTCGTCCATCCCGAGGCGCAACTCGGTTCGGGCAACGTCATCGGTCCGTTTTGCTACATCGACCGCGATGTCGTCATTGGCGACAACAACGTGTTTCAAAATAGCGTCACCATCAATCAGGGTGCGCGAATCGGCTCGAACAACGAGGTTTTTCCGGGCGCAAGCCTTTCGACCAAGCCGCAAGACCTGAAATTCAAGGGTGAAATCACGACCTGTCAAATCGGCGACAACAATTCCATCCGCGAAAACGTCACGATTTCGCGTGGAACGGCCTCGAAAGGGGTTACTTTGGTGGGTTCCAACAACCTGCTGATGGAAAATATGCACGTTGCCCACGACTGCGTTGTCGGCAACGGTTGCATCATCGGCAACTCAACGAAATTCGCCGGCGAAGTCATTGTCGATGACTTTGCCATCATTTCCGCTTCGGTGCTGATTCACCAGTTCTGCCGCATCGGTTCTTTCGTAATGGTTCAAGGCGGCAGCCGCACTTCGCAGGACATTCCGCCGTATATTCTCGCCGGAAAAGAGCCCATCCGCTACGCCGGAGTCAACCTCGTGGGTCTGCGTCGGCGCGGATTTTCTGCCGAAACCATTCAGAACATCCACGATGCCTACCGCCTTCTCTACCAGAGCGCGAACACTCGTTCCGACGCAATTCGGCTCATCAAGGAAATCATTCCGCAAACGCCCGAAATCCAGTATATCGTCAGTTTCGTGGAGAGTTCCGGGCGCGGAATTATCAAGTAAATGACCAAGTCTCTAATCGTCCTTTTAGGTCCGACAGGTGTCGGCAAGACGGATTTGAGCATTCGTCTTGCCGATGCTTTTCAAATTCCAATCATCAACGCCGACTCGCGCCAGATTTTTGCTGAAATTCCGATAGGAACAGCCGCTCCGACGGCGGAACAACTCGCCCGAGTGAAGCATTTTTTCGTCGGAACCCATCATTTGACCGACTATTACAGCGCGTCAATGTTCGAGCAAGACGTCCTCCAACTCATCACCCAACACCCAACATCCAACATCCACCTGATGAGCGGCGGTTCGATGATGTATATTGATGCCGTTTGCAACGGAATCGACGACATTCCGACCGTCGATGACGAAACGCGCACGTGGATGAAACAGCGACTGGCCGACGAAGGACTGTCCGCGCTTGTCGAGGAACTGAAACGACTCGACCCCGAGCATTACGAAATCGTCGATCGGCAGAATCCGCGCCGCGTCGTCCACGCTTTGGAAATCTGCCACATGACAGGAAAAACTTACACTTCCTTTCGCAAAGGTCGCTCGCCGCTCAACCCTCAACATTCATCACCCAACACCCATCCCCGCCCGTTCCAAATCCTGAAAATCGGGCTCGACCGACCTCGCGAAGAACTCTACGACCGCATCAATCGGCGCGTCGATTTGATGATGGAACAGGGACTTTTGGAAGAGGCTCGTCGCGTCTTTCCCCTGCGCCACGAAAACGCCCTGAACACCGTCGGCTACAAGGAACTTTTCCGCCATTTCGACGGCGAATGGTCGCTTGATGAGGCCGTTGAGCGCATCAAAGGCAACACGCGCCGCTATATGCGCAAGCAACTCACTTGGTTCAAGCGCGACGCGAGCATCCACTGGTTCCATCCCGAACAGGCGGAGGAAATCATTCACTTCATCAACGAAAAACTCAAACAGCCATGATTCGAAAAATTTTCAAATGGATGAAAAAACATCCGATTCTCTCGCTCATCATCGCCTTCTTCGCCTATCTCGGCATGGTCGATGTTAATTTTCTCGGGCTGTTTGGCAAGTCGCCGGGCTTCATGTCGGGTTTGGAACCGCGCATCAGTCAGGCATCGGAAATCTACAGTGCCGACGGCGTGAGAATCGGAAAATTTTTCAACGAAAATCGCACGCCCGTCGAATATAAAGAGGTGAATCCGAAGTTCTGGCTCGCGCTCATCGACACCGAGGACGAGCGTTTCTACAAGCACATCGGCATCGACCCGCTGGGAATGTTTGCCGCTGCGAAGGATGCCGTTTTGCATCACGACGCACGCGGAGCCTCGACGATTACGCAGCAGTTGGCGAAAAATATGTTCAAAATGCGCACGAAATATTCCAACGGACTTTTGGGCAAAATTCCGGGCGTGAACATGGTGATTACGAAGACGAAAGAGTGGATTATCGCGCTGAAACTCGAATATCTTTACGACAAAAACGAGATTCTGACGATGTATGCCAACACGGTCGATTTCGGCTCGAATGCCTTTGGCATCAAGACGGCAGCGAAAACCTATTTCAACACGACTCCGGCGAATCTCACCGTCGAACAGACCGCTGTTTTGGTCGGAATGTTGAAGGCGACGACGACCTACAATCCCGTCGTGAACCCCGAAAAAAGCCTTCAGCGCAGGAATGTCGTGATGCGGAACATGGTGGCGAAAGGCGATCTGACGCAAGAGGAATACGACGCGCTCAGCCAAACGCCGATTCGATTGGATTACAGCGTCGAATCGAACTACGACGGACAGGCGCAATACTTCCGCGAGGCCGTCGCCAACGAACTGAAAAACTGGTGCGAAACTAACGGCTACGACCTTTACAACAGTGGCCTGCGAATCTACACAACCATCGACACGCGGATGCAGAAATACGCCGAGGAAGCCGTGGCGAAGCAGATGCGGCAGGTGCAGCGAAATTTCGACAGCCATTGGGGAAAAAACGAGCCGTGGGTCGATGAGCGAGGGCGCGTCATCCCCGATTTCATCGAGGGAGTCGCCCGAAAACTGCCCGTTTACAAGTATCTGAGCGAGAAATTTCCCAACGCGCCCGATTCCGTCGATTTCTACTTGAATCAGCCCCACAAAGTCAAACTTTTCGACTACGAACAAGGCACTATCGAGCGCGAAATCTCGACGATGGACTCCATTCGCTACATGGTTCGCTTCATGCACTGCTCGTTTGTGGCAATGG
>JAFYJH010000009.1 GCA_017538195.1 Prevotella sp. | reverse complement strand
TGCAATGCAAAGTTAACTAATCTTTGGGAGACGGCGGTCTCCCTTTATCGTTTTTTTGCATTGCCGGTCAACTCTCGGCGCTCCGCCATGGGGAGGATGCCCCTCCGCTACGCTCCGGGGATCCTCCTCCCCATGGCCGGGAACTCCTTCCTCATCACTCTCCAAAAATTGCACTTCTATCTGGAAAGTGGGGATTTTGAGAATGCTTTTTCGGCTGCGAGGCTCAATAAATACAAAAATGCGTGTAACGGCAACACGAACAAAGCCCTGACACTCTATCGTCATAACGTGAAACTATGTCAGAAGTTTTACGGTGTACTCAATATTTTTGAAATTGTACTTCGCAATGCCATCAATCAGCACTATACGGCCTATTTCAACGATGCCGACTGGATTTACCATCAGTTGCAGAGCGGCGGAATGTTGGAACACTCGCCGCATCAGCGCGACACGCTAAATGACATTACGGCAATGGTAGCCAAAGGCAAATATACTCCAGATAAAGTGGTTGCATCTGTCAGTTTCGGCTTTTGGACATATATGTTTACCAAAGTACCCTTCCGTCTTGGCGGTCAGGCCATTTTGCAGATATTTACTGCTCGACAGACAGGTCTCGGACAGAAAGCCATTTTCAAGGAACTTCAGCAAATCAAGGACTTTCGCAACCGCATCGCCCACCACGAACCCATTTGCTTCGATGCCACAGGGCGCAAGACGATGGTCTATGCCCAGACGAACTACACACTCATTCTGAAATACATCGCATTTCTCGGCTACGACAAAGACGACCTTCTGTTCGGACTCGATGTGCTGCCCGATGCCATAATGAACAAAATTATCCAGTTGTAAAAATACGGACAGCAAAAAATCGGGAGGATGCTCAAACTACGAACATTCTCCCGAAAATTTATCAATGAATATGCCATTTTCGAACTTCTTCAATTAAAGGCTCTACTTCTTTTTGGAATTCTTTGGGATATGCCAATGAAAGAACAGGAGTATGAATGACACCAACATTAGGGTCTATGGGAATTATATATTTAAGATAAAATATGCGTCCATCGGTAAGATACCCTGAGAAAATATTATGTTTTCTTGAAGTATAAGTTATTTCTTTAACTCTTGTGTTAGGAACAATAATGCTGCCCTCAGTAGGAAAATTTCCATTTTCAGCATCATAAGTCACCCAACTGGGACCATAAAAAGAACAGAGTTCTACGCTTCCCCATGAATAAGAATCGATATATCCATATTCTTCCACCTCAACGCTTGTCTCTTGCATAATATCAGGGTATTTGAATCCCAGTTCGCTCTCAATCCATTTTGCGTTCTGCATAGCCTTGTCAAATGCAGAAGGATTCGTTTTTTCCCGATGCTCATCAAATCTCTGTATTTGTTTTTTGATTTGTTCAGGGAATGTGTCGTTTCCTTTCAAATCTACATAACCAACATACCAAACAGGCATCAACCCATCGTCTCCGCCATTATCTGCAATAGTGGCAAGAAAAATCCCACTCTCCTCGTCTCCTATAATTATATCATTATATTTGGCTGGAATGACCACGTTGCCGTTTTCGTCTTTTAAACCAATACAATTATAACCTTCTCCTTCAGAAAAGGTGTTGAATCTACTTTTAATAAGATTAGAGGAATCCGTCTTCATGGTTTCTTCTCGCAGCGTCTTTCCATTTTTGTCGATATAAATTATTTTATCTGTATCGTTAAGTACGTCGTGAAACAAAAGACCACACTCACCATTTTTAAAATATGGAATCGTCGATTTCTGAATCACCTCGTAACAAATTTCTTCACTTGGCAGTATAATCTTTAATAATCCCTTAGATAACCCATCTATAGTAAAGACGGTTTTTCCATCACGATTTACAAACAAATATTTCTCGTCATCTATAATACAGGCCAATCCTTCAGAGAAGCATCCTACTATGCTTGCTTTAATTGTGCAGGAAATGACTTCTTCTCCCTTTGTATTGATATAGCCCCATAGCAGATTTCCATTTTTTTCCAGTCCGACAGGTGCCAATCCTTCACTAAACTCGCCAAGAGCATCATATTTTTGCACGGCAAGGACAAACTCAGGTGTCAGTTCGACGATTTCAGCCTTATCTACATTTCCCTGCTGACAAGCCGAAAACATACACAATGCGCATAGCGCAAATATCATATTTTTTTTCATAAAATCTGTCTTTTTATAATATCAATTTGAAATACAATATCAAAAATCTTTAAGCCAGTCTCTTGAACTGAAGTTTATACCCAACGAGCCTATACCCACAAGGATAGCAATCACCCATCCGGCACTTGTACCAAAGAGGTATGAACCAGCAACATATCCAATATATGCATACATAATGGATAACAATAAACAAACCAAAGTTCCAACATAGGGTATCATAAGCAAAACTCCCAAACCCACAAAAACTCCAAGGCCAACCCACCATGATTTGAAAACAAAACCTAAAGCAATAGCAATAATGCCAATTTGAACAGGTAGGGCACCCGAGTTTTCTTCATTCCACGTTGCCTCCTCATGAGCACTGCGAAAAGTCTTTTGCAAATTAGCATTGTCAATAGACCCATCGTTTTGCTCCAACCATTCACTGCAATGTTTACATTTTTTTGCAGTAGCCAAAATCTCTTCGCCACAATACGGGCAATTTTTTGTTTCTTCCATAACAATATTATTTTAAATTAATACTATATTCTCACTGGGAAGTTAGCACTAATCTTTGTATTACAAAAAGAAAGCGCAAGCCCTGCCATATTCCCTCAGGCCTTGCACTGCCTCATACATCCTATGGAGATGCCTGCGCCTATAAGACGCACGCTTCTTGGATGTATGAAATGCTCTTTTCTTTTTCGAGGTGCAAGTTCGAGAGGGAAATTGAGCAAATATCACCGTGTCTCTGACGAAACACGGTGCAAATATAGTGAAAATTTAGGTAACGGAAAAATTTTTGGGAAGAAAAATAACGAAAAAAATGAAAATAGTGTTTTTCGTGAGTTTATTTGGTCTGCAACCGATGACGGAATAAAAAGTCCCCTTTGTTCTTTGTCAGTCAAGGGAATTTTCGTAATTTTGCAAGCGAAATAAAAGGCATCCTTAATTTAGAATTTATAGTTTTGACCACCGAATTTCAACTCCGACTTCTGCCCGAACAGGCAGCCTCCGAGCAGGCTATCGCCGACTATTTGAGTCTTGAAAAAGGGTTCGACAGGGGCAGCATCAGCCACATTCGTGTGCTGAAACGCAGTATCGACGCACGCCAACGCACGATTTTCGTGAACCTTGCCGTGCGCGTCTATCAGAACGAGATGCCGACCGACGAGCCGTTTCTGCGCGTCGATTATCCCGATGTTTCGGAACGACCGCAGGCGATTGTCGTCGGCGCAGGACCGGGCGGACTTTTCGCTGCGCTGAAACTCATCGAACTCGGTTTTCGTCCCGTCGTTTTGGAACGCGGAAAAAACGTGCGCGAGCGCAAAAAAGACCTCGCGCTCATCACGAAAACGCAGCAAATCGACCCCGAAAGCAACTATTGTTTCGGTGAGGGCGGTGCCGGTGCCTATTCCGACGGAAAACTCTACACGCGCTCGAAAAAACGCGGTTCGGTGGAGAAAATTCTGAACGTTTTTTGTCAGCACGGTGCCTCGACGAACATTCTCAGCGATGCCCATCCGCACATAGGCACCGACAAGTTGCCTCAGGTTATCGAGGCGATGCGCAACACGATTCTCAGATGCGGTGGCGAGGTGCATTTTCAGACGAAAATGACGCGCCTCATCATTGATTCCGCTTCGAGAAAAGTGGTTGGCGTGGAGGCGGTTTCGCAAGAAAAAGAACAGCAGTTTCGCGGTCCTGTCATCCTCGCCACTGGCCATTCCGCTCGCGATGTTTACCGCTATTTGGCTGAGGCTCGCATCGAAATGGAGGCGAAGGGCATTGCCGTCGGCGTGCGCTTGGAGCATCCGGCGCAGCTCATCGACCAAATCCAATATCACCGTCGCGAGGGTCGTGGCGATTATCTTCCGGCTGCCGAATATTCGTTTGTGCAGCAGGTCGAAGGTCGCGGCGTTTATTCGTTTTGTATGTGTCCGGGCGGTTTCGTGATTCCAGCGGCGACCGACAAGCAGCAAATCGTGGTCAATGGGATGAGTCCGGCGAATCGTGGCACGCAGTGGTCGAATTCGGGAATGGTGGTCGAAATTCGCACGGAAGACATCGATTCCTTGCTCAAAAACGACGATTTTTCGAGTCCGAAAGACGATTTTTCGAGTCAAAATAATGATTTCTCGACTCAAACCGACGATTTTTCAACAAAAAACATCGAAAATTCCTTGAAAATGATGGCTTTTCAGGAGCAGTTGGAACGCGATTGTTGGCAGCAAGGCAATCGGAAGCAAACCGCGCCGGCGCAGCGAATGGCCGATTTCGTCCATGGAAAATTGTCGTTCGACTTGCCGAAATGTTCCTACGCGCCCGGCCTTGTCAGCAGTCCGCTGCATTTCTGGCTTCCGCCGTTCATCGCCCATCGTCTGCAAGAAGGTTTTCGGATTTTCGGCAAAAAAAGTCGCGGGTTTCTCACGAATGAGGCGGTGCTCATTGGCGTGGAAACCCGCACGAGTAGTCCTGTGCGCATCCTTCGCTCACCCGAAACGCTGCAACACGTCAGCATTGAAGGGCTTTTTCCCTGCGGAGAGGGTGCCGGTTATGCCGGCGGAATCGTGTCGGCAGGCATCGACGGCGAGCGTTGTGCCGAGATGTGCGCGGAATATCTGTCACTTCGTTGAAAACCTGTAGAGCGTGTGGCTCTTATAAGGTTCGCCCGATTTTGCGGTGCTTGTCCATTCGGCTTTGGCAGCTTTCGGGAAGTTCTGCGGCATCAGGCTCACGCTGACGTGCTTCGGGTATTTCACGCCGTTCTTGCCCGTCACGCCCGTGCCTTCGTTGTTGGCAGAATAGACCTTCAGCGTCGGTTCGTTGGTGAACACTTCGAGGAAAATTCCCGTGTTTTCAGCATACAGACTGGCGGCAATCATATTCTCGCCCTTGCCGTTTTTGAAGCTGTTCAGCACATAGTTGTGGTTGAAGCCGTCGGCGATTTTGATTTGATGTTCGGTCGTGTCGCCGATGAGTTCGTAGAGTGCGCGACCCTTGTTGAAGTCCATCGACGAGCCATAGCAGTCGCGGAGTTTGCCCGTAGCGGCGAAGGTCGTGTCGATGGGGATGAATTTGTCGGCATAGACGCGCAGAATCATATTCGTTCCGGCCTGGGAGGGGTCGCCCGTCAGCGTGAAATAGGAGTTGCTGCACATCGCTGTGGCCGTTTCCTTGTCGGCCTCGAAAGTGCAGTCGAGCGCGTTGTCGTCGGTCAGTTTGTAGGTGGCCGTGACGGTTCCTTCGTCGGGCGTTGCAAGCGTCAGTTTCAGCGTTTGCTTGTCGATTTGCTCAGCGTCGAAAACCTGATACTGCCAGTCTTTTCCGCCTGTCAGCGCACCGAAATTGTTGGGCGAACCCGCCGAATCCATATACTGCGCAATGTTGTCGAAGCCCAAAACGACATCGACAAATGCGCCGTTGCGGTCTTTGGTCATCAGCGAAACCACACGCGCACCGAAGTTGGTGATGCAGACCTCCATCTTGTTTTTGTTGGTCAGCGTGAAGAGTTGCACGGGTTTTTCGTTGACGACGGTGTCGAACTTGGCGATTTCGATGCCCGAAAAGGTCTTACCGCCGTTACCACACGATGCGAGGACGATGGTCAGTCCTACGCCGAAAAGCATTGTCATTAACTTTTTCATAACTTGAATGATTTTAAATTATAACTTTTAACATTTTAACTTTTAACACTTTAACTTTTTAACCTTTTAACTCTTTTAAGAGTATTC
>JAFYJH010000047.1 GCA_017538195.1 Prevotella sp. | reverse complement strand
GTATGTGATCCCGTTGGGATTCAAACCCAAGACCTTCAGAACCGGAATCTGACGCTCTATTCAGCTAAGCTACGGGACCTATCTAACTGAAATCGGGCGCAAAGGTACAATTTTTTCTTGATTTCACAAAATATTGCGGCGATTTTATTGCGGAACGGTGGAAATGTTGTAATTTTGCAGGGAAATTCAAGAAAAATATGGGTAAATTGATTAAGCCGACTGGCTACACTTCGCTGCTCGACATGCGGCAGACGGAGCAGGGTATTAAGTTGATTAAGGAGTTTTTTCAGCAGAACATTTCGACGGAACTGCGACTGCGCCGCGTGACGGCACCGTTGTTCGTGCTTCAGGGACTGGGTTTGAACGACGACCTGAACGGCGTGGAGCGGCCCGTGACGTTTCCCGTGAAGGACATCGGCGGCGCGAAGGCCGAGGTGGTTCATTCTCTGGCGAAATGGAAGCGGCTGACGCTGGCGGAATACGGCGTGGCGGCGGGCTACGGCATCTACACCGACATGAACGCGATTCGCGCCGACGAGGAACTCGACAACCTACATTCGCTCTACGTCGATCAGTGGGACTGGGAGGCGGTGATTACGCCCGAACAGCGTTGCCTTTCGTTCTTGAAAGACACGGTGGAGCGCATTTATGCGGCGATTCTGCGCACGGAATATCTCGCCTGCGAAACCTATCCGCAATTAAAGCCGTTTCTGCCGAAAAAGATTCATTTCATCCATGCCGAGGACTTGTTGCAGATGTTTCCCGACAAGACGGCGAAGGAACGCGAGGATGCGATTTGCGAGAAATATGGCGCGGTGTTTGTGATTGGCATTGGCGGCAAATTGTCGAATGGCGAGGCGCACGACGGACGCGCTGCCGACTACGACGACTGGTCCACCGAAACGGAGGGCGGTCGGAAGGGTTTGAACGGCGATATTCTGATTTGGTATCCTGTGCTCGGACGGTCGTTTGAATTGTCGTCGATGGGTATTCGCGTCGATGTCGAGGCCTTGCTGCGGCAGTTGCAAATCAGAGGGCAGGAAGAGCGTTCCAAACTCTATTTCCATCAGCAATTATTGTCGGGCAGATTGCCTTTGAGCATCGGCGGCGGTATCGGACAGAGCCGACTCTGTATGGTGCTGCTCCACAAGGCGCATATCGGCGAAATTCAGGCTTCGATTTGGTCCGACGAAATGCGTCGGGAGTGTGCCGAATCGGGCATCCGACTGATTTAATTTCTCTCGAATACGATTGGTTTAGTTCCCGAAAACAACCGATTTAACTGAGGTGAAGTTCGAGTGCCGTGCGAAGTTTTTCGATGGCAGGATTTTCCTTTCTGATGAGGTCGAAAATCTGTCGTTTCGTGAGAATCGGCTTGATTTCGCCCGTTTCCGAGAGCCGTATGCGCAAGTCGATGTTGCCGTTGTGCAATGCTTTGGCAAGCGTCAGTTTGATTCGCTTTTGAATCGTGTTGATTTGGTCGAGCAGAATGTTGTTATCGACCACGATTTCGATTTGGGGCGCGTCGGAATCGGGCGTCAGCAGTTGCGGCGTCATGTTTTTCATACGCTGCGCCATCGCAATCATCTCTTTCGGCATCCGATTGCACATCGCGAGCCATTCCTGTTGCAGTTGTTCCTGCGTGAAACGGCTGTTTTCGCCTTTGTTTTCGGCCTCGATTTCCTCTTGCTGAGGCTTTTCTTTGCCCTTGCTGAGCGATTTGAAAGTCGGACCGAAATCGTTGATTTTAAATTTCGGAGCAGGCTCCTTCTTGGCCGTTTCCGCAGGCTCGACGGCAACGGTCTTGTGCGTTTTGCGACCGGCGGTGCCACCCTGCGAGGCCACCTTCTGTTGCCGGTTGCTGTCAAGTAGTTTCTGAAACAGGGATTTTAATCTCTTGGGGCCACGCCCCGCGCTTTCCGCGTCGTCGGGCTGCGTGATTTGCGCCACTTGGATGAGCGTCAGTTCCACGAGCAGGCGCTTGTTCGACGACTGCCGATAGCCTTGGTCGCACTGGTTCATCACCTGCAACGCCCTATATAAAAAAGGTGTGGGCGTTTTCTGCGCCTGCTGCTGATAACGCTCGCGCTGTTGCTGGCTCACTTCGAGCAAGGGCAGCGTCTGCGCGTCTTTCGCCATCAGCACGTTGCGCACGTGGGCGGCGAGTCCGTTGATGAGGTTGCCGCCGTCGAAACCGCGCGAAATAATCTGGTTGAGCAGCAGCATGATGTCGGGAACCTTGTTTTCGAGCGCGAGGTCGATGATGCGGAAATAGTTGTCGGCATCGAGCACGTTGAGGTCTTCGATGACCTTCTGATACGTGATTTTTCCCTGACAGAACGAGGCCGTCTGGTCGAAAATCGACAGTGCGTCGCGCATTCCGCCGTCGGCTTTCTCGGCGATGACGGCGAGAGCCTCGTCCTCGACCTCGATTCCTTCTTTCTGCGCCACTTCCTTCAGATGCTGAATCGTGTCTTCGACGCTCATGCGCTCGAAATCGTAGATTTGGCAGCGCGAGATAATCGTCGGCAGAATCTTGTGTTTCTCGGTCGTGGCGAGAATGAAAATGACGTGCGCAGGCGGTTCTTCGAGCGTCTTGAGAAAGGCGTTGAAAGCCTGCGTCGAGAGCATGTGAACCTCGTCGATGATGAAAACCTTGTACTTTCCGACCTGCGGCGGGATGCGCGTCTGCTCCATGAGCGACTTGATGTTCTCCACCGAGTTGTTCGACGCTGCGTCGAGTTCAAAAATGTTGTACGACCGCTGTTCGTTGAACGCCTGACACGACTCGCACTGGTTGCAAGCCTCGCCCTCGGCAGTCGGCGCAAGGCAGTTGATGGCCTTCGCGAAAATGCGTGCGCAGGTCGTTTTTCCCACGCCACGCGGTCCGCAGAACAGGTAGGCATGCGCCAGTTTTCCGCTGTTCACGGCATTTTTCAACGTAGTGGTCAGCGTGCGCTGTCCGACGACGCTGTCGAAGGTCATCGGGCGGTATTTGCGTGCTGAAACAATGTATTCTTCCATAATTTTCGGGTTTATTTTGCAAAAGTACGAAAAAAAATTGATATTTCATCGTTTGTGATTCATATTTTTTCATTATCTTTGCAGTCGGTAATGATTTTACGATGGTGACGAATGAATTTCTTCCGAAAAATATTCAAATATATTGACGAAGCAGACATAGGCGAATTGCGTTTACGAATGTTGGTCATTCTTGGGGTTGTCATCCTCGTTGGCGGTCTTTTGACTTCCAGAATTCCAGCAATGGCGGCTCTTTCTTTTGGTCTATCTCTCATCGTTGCTGGAATACTTGTTGAATATGTGGGAAAATCCGTCGGCAGAAAAATAAAAAGGAAAAAAGATTTAGAAGATTTGAAACGATTTAAACGATTTAAATACGAATAATGACATGGCAAGTAAAATTCATGCAGTTTGGAACTTTCTGAGCCACTACAAATATTTGATTGTGGTGGTGGTGGGCGTTGCCGTCGTGGGTGTCATCGACGACAATAGTTTCTTGCGTCGTTTGCAGTATGACGCGCAAATCAGCAACCTGAAGGCTGAAATCGAGCATTATGATGCGCAAAACGAGGAGAACGTGCGCCAGTTGAAGGAACTGAACGGCGACCCGAAGGCCATCGAGAAAATCGCCCGCGAGCGTTATTTCATGAAGGCCGACGACGAGGATATTTTCGTTTTTTCTGAGCAATAAATCTGAGCGAAATGAGACCTCTGAACCGACTTCAAAACCTGCTGTTTCTCGTCGGCGGCATCCTGATGGTGCTTGGCGCGACGGCCTTTGTGCTGATGTGGCATCGCGAGGTGGCCTGTTGGGTGTTTCTCGTGGGTGCGGTGCTGTTTGCCGTGATTCAGTCGATGCAGATGTACGAGGGAAACAACACGACGATTCGCCGTCTGAAGAAAATCCTGAACGTGGCCGACCTGTTTTTCATCCTCGCCGCCATTCTGATGGTCGATACTGTCCACCATTTCCTGCTGCCGATTTTCCGCAGCGGCGGTTCCGACGGTTACTACACCTATATAGAATATGTGTATAACAAATGGGTCGTTCTGTTGCTTGCCGCAGCCATCTTGGAAGTCTATGCAACTTTCCGCATCAGCAGCGAATTTGAGCGCGAAGATGGCGGAAAAAGGCGTTGAAAATCAAAAAAAATCAAAAAAGTGGCCCCGAATCAATTAAATAGAATAAAAAAATTTTTTCACGTCAAGATTACATATTACCTTTGACCGACGGAAACGAAAAAAGGTTTATGAAGAAACTGATTTATGGTCTGATTTTTGCTATTTCGCTCGTTTCGTGCGGTAGCACTTACAATATTCAAGGTTCGTCGAATGTTTCAACGCTCGACGGGCGGATGCTCTATCTGAAGGTTCTCGACGAAAACGATTTCAAGAATCTCGATTCGTGCGACGTGATTCACGGGCAGTTCCATTTCTCCGGGCAGTTCGACTCGGTGCGCATCGCGAGCATTTTCATGGACGACGAGAGCGTGTTGCCCTTGGTTTTGGAAAGTGGCGAAATCAGCATTCTGATCAACAACACGCAGCAGACGGTCAGCGGAACGCCGCTGAACGACGAACTTTTCCGTTTCTTCAACAAGTGGAACCAGTTGCGCAACGAGCAGTCGGAACTCGTCCACCGCCACGACCAAGCCATTATGGACGGCAGCGACATGAACCGCGTCATCGCCGAACTCAACGCCGAGGCGATGCGGCTCTCCGCCCTCGAAGACAGCCTTGTAACTTCGTTTGTGACCGAGAATTTCGACAACGTGCTCGGTCCGGGCGTGTTTATGATGCTCACGCAGGGCAACATCTATCCGCAACTCACGCCGTGGATTGAGGACATTATGAGCAAGGCGACGCAGAAGTTCAAAAACGACGCTTACGTGAGGGATTATTACCAGAAAGCCCGTGAAAACGAGGAGATTATGAACGGACTGCGCGAAATGCCGCAACCTGCGCCTGTGGCTGCGCCGACACCGAACCAACTGGCTGCGCCTGCAAGATAAATGAAGACTTTGATCAAATATGGCCGTATCGTCAATGAAGGCAGGGCGTTTGAAGGCTCTGTCGTCGTTGAGGACGACCGCATTTCTGAAATTTTCGAGGGAAACGAACTTCCGTGTGGTGTTTTTGACCGCGAAGTCGATGCTTCGGGATGCTACGTGTTGCCCGGTGTCATCGACACGCACGTGCATTTTCGCGAACCCGGACTGACCGAAAAGGCCGACATCGAGAGCGAAAGTCGTGCGGCGGCCTACGGCGGCGTGACTTCCTACATCGAAATGCCGAACACCGTGCCGCAGACGACCACCATCGAGGCTTTGGACGAGAAAATTCGCTTGGCAAGCGAGAAAAGCCACGTGAATTATTCGTTTTTCTTCGGTGCGACGAACGATAATTTCAGCGATTTCCAACGCTTAGACCGCCGTCGTGTCGCCGGAATCAAGCTGTTTATGGGTTCTTCGACGGGAAATATGCTCGTCGATGGCGAAAAATCGTTGGAAAAAGTCTTTGAAACGGCTGCCGAACTCGATTTTCCCGTCGTGGCGCATTGCGAAGACACGGCTTTGATTGAGCGCAATATGAAGGTCTTTCAGTCGATTTACGGCGACGACCCAGACGTGCGCTTCCATCCGATGATTCGCAGCGAGGAGGCTTGTTTCAAGTCGTCATCGTTGGCGGTCGGCCTCGCCCGACGCTTCGGAACGCGACTGCACATCGCCCATCTCTCGACCGCTCGCGAACTCGAACTCTTGGGCGACGGCGTGACGGGCGAGGCTTGCGTCGCACACCTGCTTTTTACGCAAGACGATTATGTCGAGAAAGGCACGAGAATCAAATGTAATCCCGCCATCAAAACCGCCGAAGACCGCGCTGCGCTGCGTGTCGCACTCGCCGACGGACGAATTTCGACCGTCGCCACCGACCACGCGCCGCATTTGTTGTCGCAAAAACAAGGCGGTTGCGCCCGAGCAGCCTCTGGAATGTCGATGATTCAATTTTCGTTGCCCGTGATGCTCGGTCTCGCCGACGAGGGCGTTTTGAGCGTTGAGCGCGTCGTGGAACTGATGTGCCACGCGCCGGCTCGACTTTTCAGCATCGAAAAGCGCGGTTTTTTGCGTCCGAACTACAAGGCCGACATCGCCATCGTGCGCCGCGTCGAGCCGTGGACGGTGACTCGCGACATCATCCAAAGCAAGTGCGCGTGGAGTCCGCTTGAGGGCGAAATGCTTCGCTGGCGCGTCGAAACGACGATTTGCAATGGAAAAATCGTCCTCGACGGCGAAAAATTTGATGGTTTAATCCGAGGAGAAGAATTATCAATTATCAATTGTCAATTATCAATTATCAATTAACATTCATGATCGCCCGAATCGTCATATTGCTCGTACTGGTTCTGCTCTTGCCGCAACTTTACTTCGACCGCCGCAAACTGCGCCGTCGGAAAACGTGGCAGCGCGTCGTGCGGTGGCTGCCGACGATTGCGATGATGGTGCTGACCGTGCTGTTGGCGATGTCGCGCGACTTCATGCCCCACGAAATGACCGTGATGAACATCTACCTGATGTTGCTTGGCCTCGTTTTCGCGCCAAAAGCCCTCTACGTGCTGTGTTCGCAGGTTGGAAGAATCGTGCGGAAAATCCGTCATTCGCGCTATAATTGGGGCAATCTCGTGGGATTTTTCCTCGCTTTTTTCGTGATTTTCGTCGTGCTCTACGGCAGTTTCGTCGGTGTGCGTCGTTTGAATGTCAATCGAATGGAAATCGGCCTGAAAAATCTGCCCGAAGCCTTCGACGGCTACAAAATCGTCGTGTTTTCCGATGCTCATGTCGGCTCGTTCACGGGTTGGCGCAAATCGCTCTTGCAACGCGACATCGACAGCATCAACGCGCAGCAGCCCGACGCGATTTTCTTCGTCGGCGACCTGCAAAATCAGCGACCGTCGGAACTCTATCCCGTGCAGGAAATTCTGCGCTCGTTGAAGGCGAAAGACGGCATTTTCTCGGTGCTTGGAAACCACGATTACAGCGACTATATCGACGACGATCCGGCCATCAAAATCGCCAACGAGCGCGAGATGATCAGCCGGCAGCGGCAATTCGGTTGGAAACTGCTGCTCAACGAACATTCCGTCATCGAGAAACAAGGCGCGAAACTCGTCGTCGCAGGCGTGGAAAACGACCAGTCGCGCAAGGAAAACAAGAAGCGAAACGACCTTGAGAAAGCCCTCGAAGGCGTCCGCGATGACGATTGCATCATCCTTTTGCAACACGAACCGGGCGCGTGGGAGCAGACGGGTTGGATTCGTCCAGAAGTGCAACTGACGCTGAGCGGCCACACGCACGGCGGTCAGGTTTCGCTCTTCGGACTTCGCGCCACGCAACTCGTGAAAAAAGAGGACTACGGCCTCTATCGCGAAGGCGATCGCCAACTCTATGTCACTTGCGGCATCGGCGGACTGGTGCCGTTCCGATTCGGCGTTTCGCCGGAAATTGCGGTCATTACGTTAAAGGTAAAAAGGTAAAAAAGGAGTTCCCTTGAGTGAAACGAAAAAAAAACTTTGAGAACTTGCTCGAAAAAAATAAAAAATATGAAGACGATTTTGACGATATTTTACAGGATTTACCAGTTGTTCGTGGCAGCGCCGATTTGCCTGATTGCCACGCTTCTGACGGCCATCACTGTCACCGTCGGCTGTACGCTCGGCAACGGCCATTTCTGGGGCTATTATCCGGCGCGATGGTGGGGAAAAGTGATGATTCGCGTGTTGCTCTTGCCCGTCAAGGTCGAGGGTCGCGAAAACCTGCAAAAAGGGCAGTCCTACGTATTCGTGAGCAACCATCAGGGAGCCTACGACATTTTTTTGATTTACGGCTATCTCGGTCGAAATTTCAAGTGGATGATGAAGCGGCAGATTCGCCAGATTCCCTTTGTCGGCAAGGCTTGCGAGGCCGCCCACCACATTTTCGTCGATAAGCGCGGGCCGAGTCGCATCCGCGAGAGCTACGAACAGGCGCGAAACACCCTGCGCGAGGGAATGTCGCTCGTTGTTTTCCCCGAAGGCTCGCGCTCGTTCACGGGCCACATGGGAAAATTCCGTCGCGGAGCCTTCATGCTCGCCGACGAACTGCAACTGCCCGTCGTTCCGCTCACCATCAACGGCTCGTTCAACGTGAAGCCTCGGATGCGCGATATTTACTGGGTTTTCTGGCATCCGCTCCGCCTCACGATCCATGCGCCCATCGCTCCCGTCGGGCAGGGTCAGGAGAACGTTCAGCACGTCGAACAGCGCAGTTACGAGGTCATCATGTCGGCCCTCACGCCCGAATATCAAGGCTTCGTGGAGAATCCCGATCAGTGAAAAATCGCCGAAAATTCCACCCGTTTTTTCTTTCTCCGCAAAAAATGACACGAAACCATCGTTTTTCCAAAAAATATTTGTAACTTTGCAGGGGAATCTTATTCCAAAGACGAAAATATACAGATAATGACGCAAGAAAATAGAGAAAGGTTGCTTCAATTGCTCCATAAGTATCGCGATTTGGGCATGGCAGAACAGATAGACTACGAGAAATTTTATCTGTACTCCCTCATTACCCATAGCACTGCGATTGAAGGCAGTACCGTAACGGAAATTGAGGCACAACTGCTATTTGACGAAGGCATAACATCCAACAAACGCAGCATTGTAGAGCAGAACATGAATCTTGACCTTAAAGCGGCATACGACTATGGTCGTGTATGGATTAAACGCCATGAAAATATCACAGTAGATTCTCTTATTGCTCTCGCTGCCAAAGTAATGGCTCGCACAGGTTCTGAGTACAACTCTCTTGGAGGTACATTTGATGCATCGAAAGGTGAACTCCGCAAACTCAACGTTACTGCAGGTGCCAGTGGTAATTTCTATATGAACTATCAAAAAGTTCCACAACGATTAGAAGCATTTTGTGAAGAACTCAACGCACGTCGTAAAAAACTTGACCCTACCGACGTTAGTGCCATTTATGACCTAAGTTTTTGGGCGCACTACGAACTTGTCACCATCCATCCTTGGGCCGATGGCAATGGTAGGACATGTCGATTACTTATGAATCTTTTGCAGATGGAATTCGATGTTTTGCCGACGAAAGTATTGAAGCAGGATAAGGCAGAATATATTCAAGCACTCATCGGCACGCGAGAAGTTGATGACATCAATATCTTTCTCAACAGTATGGCTCGCCTTCATATTTCTCACCTTCAGCATGATATTAAACAGTATGAAGAAACCATACAAGAGAAGGTGGATAGAGAAGGTGGACAGAAAAATAATTTGGTGGACAGAAAAGGTGGACAGAAAACGCGCGATGTAATCGTCTCACTCATCGCTGACAATCCACGAATCACTACCACGCAGATGGCAGCATCACTTGGTATCAACCGCAGTGCCCTCTCCAAGCACCTCAAGCGTATGCAGACAGATGGCATCATCATTCGCATAGGGCCAGACAAGGGCGGACACTGGGCGGTTGTTGGCAAGAAATAATCATTTGTTTTTCGCTC
>JAFYJH010000046.1 GCA_017538195.1 Prevotella sp. | reverse complement strand
TTTGCGAGGTTGCAGCCATTTCGCAATGTCATCTATCGCCTCGGAGAGGCGTACTCTCAATAACCCCTCACTAAGCCGCAGGCGCAGTGTGGGGTAGCGGTAGGCTGTCCTCACTCGTCAGCGTCCCGACGGGACGCGCTTTCGTAGCAGTCAATCATTGTTGAGAGCGCGTTTCTCCGAAACGCTTAGTCGCTGTTTTGCATTGCATCCCCACACTACGCTCCGCTTATGTGGGG
Organism: Prevotella sp.; assembly: GCA_017538195.1. GTDB lineage: Bacteria > Bacteroidota > Bacteroidia > Bacteroidales > Bacteroidaceae > Prevotella. The sequence goes on along the minus strand of JAFYJH010000046.1, from coordinate 8,838 downwards.
TTATGGAGAGTATGTGCTTCTGGCACATTTCTTTTGCGAGGTTGCAGCCATTTCGCAATGTCATCTATCGCCTCGGAGAGGCGTACTCTCGATAACCCCGCACTAAGCCGCAGGCATAGTGTGGGGTGGTTGTGAATTAAACAAATAAAATGACAAAAACTTATAAAAACTTACGAAATCTCAAATAATTTTTGTAATTTTGCAGCCGAATTTGTAAAAATACCTTTTTCAAAAGGTATAACAGGCTAACGGAATCATCATTATCAAACACTAATTAAACAAAAAGACAATGAAAAAAAGAACCATTATTTTCGCCTGCGCCCTGCTGTTTGCAGTGGCTGCGCAGGCACAGTGGGACCTCGAAGGAGTCACGGTGGACACGTCGAAATGGATCGACTTCGCGCCGTCGTGGAATCCCGATCCCTACATCATGACGCCCGGAGCCGGCAGTGTCGGCAGTGCGCGTCAGAGTGTTAAATCGAAAGGCATCCGCCGTGCGCCGCAGAAGGCCGAAGGAGCGGAACTGCCCGAATATTGGGACAATGCGACGACGAAGTATTTCCCGCCTGTGTTCAATCAGGCTGGTGGCTCGTGCGGCGTGTCGTCGCGTGCCGGCTATATGCTTTGCGAGGAGTTGAATGCCTATCGCGGAACGGATGCCTCGCATCCCGACAACCGTTTGGCACCGAATGTGCAGCATCCTTTCGACCATACGGGTCCGAACAAGAACACGATGGCCTATCAGATCGGTTTCCCCAGTGTGACGGTCTATGGCGGCTTCCCCTACAGCAGCATCTATGGCTACCACGAGCCGACTTCCGATGTGGCAGGTTGGATGCAGGGCTATGACAAATGGTATAAGACGATGTTCAACCGCATTTGGGGCTCGTCGAGCATTCCCGTTCCGGTTATCGGCTATCCCGACGACAACAGCGAAGGCTGGGGACTCGGCGGATTTGGCCCGGGTGCGTTGGCTGCCAAGCGTTACCTCTACAACCACAACGGCGACGAGTCGTTCTACACGGGCGGTCTGTTGGGTCTCGGTGTGGCTTCTGGCGGTAAGACGCTCTCCATTCCCTCTTCGGCGGCGAACCGCAGCGTCGGTGTCGTCGGCAAGAAATACTGGGTGACTGGTCCGCAGGTCGATCACGCCGTGACGATTACCGGCTACGACGACCGCGTTGAGTTCGACCTCGACGGAAACGGAAAGGTTGGCGAGCGCAAAAATAGCGATGGCTACGACGAGAAAGGTGCTTGGATTGTCGTCAATTCGTGGGGCGGCTGGGCCAACAACGGCTTCGTCTATGTGCCCTACGCCCTTGCAGCCCCCAACTGTAAGGCAAACACCAGTGGAAAGGGTTGGATTCCCGTTGGCAGTGGCTTTACGCCGGAAATTTGGCATATCCGCAAGGATTACGTGCCCACGCGCACCATCAAACTCAAAATCAGTTTCAACCAGCGCAGTGCCATCAGCTTAAAGGCAGGTATTTCCACCAATCTGAAAGCCACTTCGCCGTCAAAGACGATGACTTTTGAACATTTCAGTTACAAGGGCGACGGCAACAACGACGGCAAGGACGCGATGACCCCGATGCTCGGCAAGTGGACGGACGGTATGCACTACGAGCCGATGGAATTCGGATTCGACCTGAGCGACCTGCAAGCCGATTTCGACCCCACGCAGCCGCTGAAGTTCTTCTTCATCATCGAGAGCAAATCGACGGCAGTGGGTGAAGGCGGTATTCACGAGGCTTACATTGTCGATTACACCTGCGATCCCAACGGTATCGAAACGCCTTTCGTCATCACGGGCGACAGCGTCGTCATCGGCAACAAGGGCAAAAAGACTACGATTTCCACGATTGTCTATGGCGAAGCCATCAATCCGCCGACGAACCTGAGAATTTCGGGTACGACTCTTTCGTGGGACGCTCCGCAGACGAATTTCACGCCGAAGGGCTACATCATCTATCGCGACGGAAATGAAATCGGTCGCACCGACGGCAATACGAAGAATTACAATGTCGGCACGGCTGAAGGAACTTATACCATCAAGACCATCTACGATTTTGGTGGCGAAGACAAACTGTCTGCCGCGTCCGCAAGCGTCGTGGGCAATTATTCGGTTGCCAAGCGATACATCACCAAGATGGGAACGCCCATCAGCAAGGTTGCCGACCTAAAAGACGGAATGACGGTTGTATTATATAATGTGGGTCGTGGAAAATATGTCTGCGACACCGGCGCAAAGACCTATCAGCACAAGGCCGCCGCTCCGAAGGGCGCACCGAACAACGACGAGTATGTATTCACCGTTCACAAGGAAGGCAACACTTTCACGTTCACATCGAACAACGGAAGTCTGCCTGCATTCGATGCGAACAATGTCGGAATTCCCGTCAGCGACACGCCCGGAAAATTCACCGTGACGGTTGCCAATTCGAGCGAAAAGACCTTCTTGCTGAAGAATGGCTCGTGGTATCTGAATGGTAACGAAAGCGTGCCTGTCACGTGGAACGCCGGCGACGGAAATTCGCAGCATAAGATTACGCCTGTCGAGTGCAATCCTGAGATTCAGAGCGTCGAGGACTACACGACCGTGACGGCAGAAAACCTGATGGACGGTCAGTTGGTCGCCCTGTATAACAACGGACGCAACTACTACATCGCCGAGGAAAACGGAGCCTATGTCGCCAAGACCGACGCTCCCACGGCGCAGTCGTTCAACTACGTGTTCCGCGTAGGAAAGAACGCCGACGGCACCTTCACGTTCACTTCGATAAGCGGTGCCATTCCGACACTTCCCTACAACACGACCTTCGCCCCGGGCAACACGGCTGAAAACTTCACGCTGACCTCTGCTGGAACGGGTCTGTTCTATCTGCAAGGTGCTACTGCGGTGGCTTCCGAGGGTGGAAAACAGGAGCGTCAGTACCTGAACGGAAGCGCAACGGCTCCGATCGGATGGAACGCAGCAGGCGCAAACTCGACCTATCGGTTCTATCCCATCAAGATGGCTTCGTCGGCACCGAGCATCAGCATCAGTTCGCCGACAAGCGTTCAGACATTCAAGCCCATCCAATTCAAACTGACGGGCGACGCCGACATCGCATCGTGCGTCTGGACCATCGACGGCAAGACCTACACGACCACTTCGCCGACCGTCACCTTCACGACGACGGGCAGCCAGACCGTTGAATGTACCGCCGTCAATATGAGAGGACTGAGCACGACCGCCAAAAAGACCATCACCGTGAATGCCGCTCCCGAAATCTCGGCTGACTTCACCGTGAGCAAGGAGAATATTGCCGGTGGCGAGAAAGTCAGTTTCATTGCCACCAACGAAGTCGCAGGCTGCACCTACCACTGGGATCTCCCGGGAACACAGGAACTCACAGCCAACACGCGCAACGTGTCGATTGTCTATCTGGAAACGGGCGACCATCAGGTGACGCTCACCGTCACGGCACCCGACGGCACGAAAGTGACCAAGACGCAGACCGTTACCGTGAGTCTGGTGGCTCCGGCTCCTGCTTTCGACCAGTCTGAGGCTGTCATTATGAAGGGCGAGAGCGTCTCGTTCACCGACCACACGCTGTATCAGCCGAAAGCGTGGTCGTGGACCTTGTTGGAGGAGAAAAACACTCGCTACCAGAGCCACGACCAGAACCCGACCTTCACGCCGGCTCCGGGTCGATACACGCTGACGCTGACGGCCAGCAACGAGAAAGGCAGCACGACCGTGACCCGAAAGAACGCCGTGCTCGTCTGCAATGCTCCGTCCTACACAGGCTTGGAATTTGCAGGCGGCAACAACCGCGTGACGACCAATCTTCCCGAAAAGATTACGACGGAATGGACCATCGACTTCTGGCTGAATCCGTCGGAACTCAGTGAGGCTTGTGTCGGCATCTTCGGAACGAATCTGTCCATCACGTCGAATGTCGACGGTGCCGTCACGCTCAAGCGCGGAAGCACCAACCTCGCCACATCAGCAAATACCTTCTACGTTGCAGGCGAATGGCATCACTACGCCATCACCTTCGGTGGCGGCTCGGTCATGTTCTATCGCGACGGTGTCGAGTTCAGTCGATCGGCTCGCTCTTCCATCAACTTCAGCACCAACTTCACGACCCTCCAAATCGGTGGTGAGAATGCTCCGCTGCAAGGTATGATCGACGAGTTCCGCATCTGGGCGAAGGCACTTTCCATCTCCAAGATTCGCTCTTACGCCGTTGCGCCCATCGAGGATGTTGCCGCAGCCGTCCAGAACGACGCTCTGTTGCTCTACTACCAGTTCAACCAGAACAGCGGCGACTGCGAGGATGCCACTTCCTACGGCAACACAGGCACGCGCCACGACTTCGGTCCCGACGGCGACGCTTGGTCGGAGTCGCGTGGTGTGTTCGCCATCAACATGGAAGGCGGCTCTGCCCTCGGCGGAATGTTGAGCCAGAACTACTTCCGCGTCATCAATGTCAGCGACGAGGATGGCAGCAATCTCGCCTCGAACATCATCGACGGCAAGGACGATACGCAGTGGTCGTCCAGTGCCGAAGCCTATCCGCACACTCTCACCTTAGACCGAGGAAAACTCGACGAAATCTATGCCGTCAAGTTCTATTCGGCTAACGGAAGCGACATGGCCACTCTGCCCTCGACCGTCACCATCTACGAGAGCGACGACGCCAGCACGTGGACACCGATTCTGACCGATGCCCACCTCGCTTTCAGCGGCAATTTCAGCGAAGTCGTGTTGGACAACCCGACGACGAAACGCTATCTGAAGTTCGAGTTCCCGACAGGCGGAACGAATTTCGCCCTCAACGAGATTTTCTTCTTCGGAAAAGAAGGCGAAGTGTTCGACAACCAGACGGACATCACTTCACAGACGGGCCACACCGTCACATGGCGCATCTATGACAAGACAGGAAAGGAACTCTGGAAAATCTTCAAGCAGACCGACGTGGAGCAAGGAAAGAAATTCACCAGCCTGCCGACGGCCTACCGCATCAACGGCTGCACCTATTCTTCCGTTTCCGCTACGGTGGATGGCGACATCACCATCGACGTGAAGTGTACGTGGAGCATGTTCACGCCCAGCACGCCTGCCAACCCTGTCTATCACAACTTGAAGGTGAACAACAAGTACGCCCGTTGGGATGTTGCCACTGGAAAAGTGACGCTCAATGCAACCAAGCCCGCAGCGTCGGAAGAGAGTGGCAAATGGGCATTCTTCGGCAATCCCTACGCAGGCTACCTCATGGTGAACGCTGCCGAGCCGTGGAAATTCCTCGCTTGCCAGACGGCCAACCAGTCGTATGCCACGTTGGATGCCATGGGAACGCGCTTCAGCAGCAGCAAGTCGAGTTCTTCCAACGGCGGCTTCCTCTTGCAGGTGAACCAGAACGTTTCCTACCTCAACGACTTCTCCAATGCAGGATTGCTCGCCACTTGGGCCGACGCGAAGGCCGTCAGCGGTGCAGGCTCGGCATTCACGGCGACGGTTGTCAGCGGTGGAACGAATGGCATCGAGACAATTGACAATTCACAATTGACAATTGACAATGAGAATTGGTACACCATCGACGGTATGAAACTCAACGGCAAACCGACCGCGAAGGGAATCTACATCGTCAATGGCCGCAAGGTTGTCATCAAATAAAAACAATCTTATCCAAGCAAAAGAGCGCATCGGAAACGGTGCGCTCTTTTGTTTTGAATATTTTTTAACAATCTTCGTTTGGCGGTTAGAAATTTTTCCATTAACTTTGCGCCCAAATAACCATTTTTTTAGAGATTATGATTAAAAAGATTACATTTTTCGCTTGCGCCCTGCTGTTTGCGGTCGCTGCGCAGGCACAGTGGGACTTCAGCGCCGACAAGGACTATTTGCTGAAGCACGTCACTTCGGGCAAGTATCTCGTCTTGCACGACAGTTATGAAGAAACCAACGTCGTGAATGCCACGACGCTGGAAAGCGAAGGGTCGCTGTTCACCATCACGACGAGTGGCAACGGCTATGTGTTCACCAAAAAAGGCACTAACCTGACGCTGAGCCTTTCGACGAATGGCAAAATGGCAGGTTGGAACACGTCGAACAAGGGCGGAACCGCGTGGACGCTGGTCGATGCCGAGGATGGCTACGTCTATCTCAAGTCGAGCAAAGGCTTTCTCGCTCCGGACGAGGGTGCCAAGGTTGGCGCGTATGTCTATACCGACAAGGGGGATGGCAACAATGCGCGTTGGCTGATTGCCGATGCCGCCACTGAACTTCCGAACTATGTCAGCAGCATCACGAGCGGCAAGTATTATCGTTTGGTGAGCTACACGAACCAAAGTATGTCGATGGCCGATGCCGGCGGCGGTTTGGTCACTTCGCAGACCGACAAGAAAAACTACAGTCAGGTGTGGATGCTGACTTCGAGCGGTAACGGCTACAAGTTCCAAAACCTGCTCACGGGCAAGCTGATTACGAGTTCTCCCGGCACCAGTTCGCAGTGGAAAACGGGCACTTCGGGCGCAGTTTTCTACAGCGGAAAATCGACTTCCGACGGAAACACGCTGTTCTGGTTCTCGACATTATCCAGCGTTGATGCCTATACCGCCCTCCACTCGGCTCCTCACCAGAGCAACAACGTGGTGGCTTGGACGGGCAGTGCCGACGCTTCGAAATGGCTGTTGGACGTGGTGGACGAGAGCACGATCGACTTTGAAGGCATCTACGAGTTGCGGCAGGCCATCGTGACCAACTACACCAATCAACTGATGACTTTCTACGACGACTACGCCTGCACGCAGTTGAAGAGCGAGTACGCCTCGATGAGTGATGCACAGCTGCGTGAGGCGATGAGCGAACTGCCTGTCACGCTGCGCGAGGAGGCTGTGCGCGTGAAGAACGACAAGTGGAACGACAACGCGACTTGGAACAAGTACGAGAAGGATTTCCGCATCCACGACTACGAGATCTACTCCGATCCCAATGTCTGGGCAGGCAAACTCGGCATCGGTCAGTTCGGTCATCTCACGCAGCCCACGGGCATCAAACTGAAGTCGGGCCAACTTGTTTTCCTCCTCGTGAATGAAAGTGCTGCCGCCGGTGGGCAACTCTTCGCCGAACTGGTGTCGGGCGTGAGCCTCTCGGGTCCGCAAACCACGCTGAAGCGCGGCTACAATGCCATCATCGCCTCGGGCGACTGCGAAGTGTTCATCACCTACAACTGCACGAATGCCAACAAGAAACTTTCGGACTTCCCCAACATCAAGATCCACGTTGTCGGCGGTACGTGCAACGGTACATTCGACATGAATCGAGGCCACACCGAAAGCGACTGGAAGTGGTTGCTGAAAAATATGTTCAAGGACACCTATCTGCACCTGCGCTCGAAGTGGCACGTGATGAACTGCTATCTCGACCGTGTGAAAAACTCCGACAACATGGAAGGCGCGCTGAAAATCTGGGACTTCGTGTTTGAAACCGAGGAAAAACTCATGACATCGCGCTTCAACGACGGCTACTATCGTCCGATTATGCTCGTGTTCGACAACTCGACCGGCAATCCCAACTGGGGAGGCGGTCGCGTGTCGATGCCCGGAATGTGGGGCAATAGCTCACTGAACTATAACGCCCTGCTTTACACCGGCGGTGCCGGTGGTCAGCAGTGGGTCATCCAGCACGAGGAAGGCCACGGCCATCAGGGACCGATCAACCTCAGTGGAACAACCGAAGTCAGCAACAACGCGCTCGCACAGATCGTAACCCACCTCTGGGGCTATCGCACCACTCGCGGAAGAGCCCAGAACGCCACCTACGACTACTTCAACAACGGTGTGCAATGGGTCGATTATCCGCGTCGAGGCGATTGCCTGTGGCTCACCAACAAACTGTGGTATCAGCTCTGGCTCTACTTCCACCTGAAAGGCGACGACGACTTCTTCGCCCGTTGGGTTGAAACGCTGCGGTCGATGGACGGCGGCATCAAGAAGGCTGGCGATACGGAAAACAGGGCAAATGCCATCGCTCGCCAGAGTGCGTCGCGTACCATTTCCGAACTGCAAGGAAAGGCCAGCACCTATGGCAGCTGGACGAGCGAATACATGCGTATGGCTCTCGCCGCCTGCGAAGCCTCGCAGACCGACCTCTACGAATTCTTCAAGATGTGGGGATTCTTCGGCTTTTCCGATGATGTGAAAACCGATGGCGGCGACACCGATGCCCCGCAGAGCGGCATCTATCGCATTGGCGACTATTCCAACTACTTGGTGCGCGTGCCGATGCGTGGCAACAAGGTCGATGAAGATGCCATCGCGTGGTGTAAGAACAAGATGCAGAGCTACGAGAAGAAGGCTCCCGGCGTGATGTTCATCAACGACACGGGCGAACTCACGAAAATCGATGAGGATGCCGAATGTCTGAAATACGACCCGAAACTGGCGAACACCAAGAAGCAGTATGCCGACGACGGAGCCCAGCAGAATCAGGGCGGTTTGGGAACTTACACCCACTTCGGCAAGAACGAACTGACCACGCTGACCTTCAAGGTTAGCGGCACGAGAATTGTCGTCACCGGCAATGGGGCAGTGGGCTTCAAGATCTACGACGACACGGGCGAACTCATCTGGGTGAGCAACAAAAAGTCGTTCACGACGAACAAGACCATCGCCGAAGGCATCACCAACGGCACCTACTCGCTCGTGGCATCGCTCGGCGACGACACCGACCTGCTGCTTAGCGGTCCCGCAACGGACTACGCGTGCAAAACCTACGACATCGGAAACTTATACCCCTACTTCTACCAGAACGTAGGCCAGTACTTCGGCATCACCCAGGCATGTTAC
>JAFYJH010000045.1 GCA_017538195.1 Prevotella sp. | reverse complement strand
CATCGGTAGAATCAAAGTTAAGTCCTTTGATTTCAGGAAGTTGCGCGTCGCCGTAAGTAAAGAAAAGGTTGATTCTGTCGGCGTCTTTTCGCTCGGTTTTCAGCAAATGACGCTCGGTTTGAACCTCCGTGAAAGCCCGCAAAACGATGTCGTCGGGCAGGAAATGGGTGTAGGGAATCGCCAAAATTCGCTCGATGTGCAACGTGTCGCGCCATATGGTGTCGTGTCGCGTGTCGGGCTTCGACGACGGTATGAAAATGTCGTGGTTGAAGGCGATTTTCTCGTTTTTCTGCGAGAAAGCATAGTCGCCGTCCAAGTCTTGCAGCGCGAAGGCTCGATAACTGCCCGGCGCAATGCCCTTGATGACGAAATGGCCTCGGCTGTCGGTTCGCGTGATGCGCAGCAGCGGCTCCGTGCGGAACGTCGAGTCGGGCGCGTCGGCCTTGTAGATTCCCACGGCGATGCCCTTCACGGGTTCGAGGTTTTCCGCCTCCAACACGTAGCCGCTCACCTCCATCGTGTCGATTTCCTCGCCCGTCGAGAAACTGTAAGTATAGCTGCCGAGCGGATTTCCCTCGTTGTTGTCGGAGATTGCGTCCGAGAAGTCGATGGTGTAAGTCGTGTTCGGCTTCAGCGAGTCCTTCAGTTCCACGAGAATCGCTCTGCCAGCCGCCTTGATTTCAGGCGGTTCCATTTGCGGCGGCGACACGATGACCTTCTCCGACGGATTGTCGATTTTGATGAATTCGTCGAAAAGAATTCTGATTTTTCCCGTCGTCACGCCCGTTCCCTTGTCCGTCGGCGAGGTCGCGACGACACGCGGCGGCTCTTCGTCGAACCATCCGCCGTCGGGACTGCCCATTCTGGCGCAAGAGGAAAAACTCAAAAGGAAAAAAGCCATCAGCAAACCGCTTCCGCCCGATGCAATCAACGATTGAAATGCCTTGTATAATTTGTTTTTTGTCATTCGTCTAACTTCGTTTTATCAGTTGCAAATATCGCTTGCAAAGGTAGTTATTTTCGGGAAATTGGCGAAGATTATTCCCGATTTTTAAAGTTTTTTCGGGAAAAAGTCCGTAATGCTGAAATTTTATTGTATCTTTGCGGTCGTAATCTAAGGATAAAATATCCAAAAAGATTTTGGAGTTTCATATTTCGGTTATCTCAAAGACTCTCGTTTTGAAACCAACGATTTTTATGAGAGCAACCTTAATTTTGCAAACGAAACGAAATTTTGAAAAGAAATCACTCCATCGAAAGTACATAAAAATTGAAAATATGAAGAAAATTTTGATTTTGAACGGCCCGAACCTCAATCTTTTGGGTCGTCGCGAGCCGGAAATTTATGGCAGCGACTCGTTTGAAACGTTTTTGCAGCAACTTCGTGAGCGGTACGCCGGCGAGGTGGAAATCAGTTATGCGCAGAGCAATGTCGAGGGCGAACTGGTGAATCATTTGCAGGAGGCGGGATTCGGGGCTTTCGACGGCATCGTGCTGAACGCCGGAGCCTACACGCACACGAGCATCGCACTCGGCGACTGCATCCGAGCCATCGAAACGCCGGTGGTCGAGGTGCACATTTCCAACATCCACGCCCGTGAGCCGTTCCGCCATCGCTCGTTGCTCGCTGCCGCTTGTCGGGGTACGATTTGCGGTTTCGGACTCGACTCTTATCGCCTTGCGGTGGAGAGTTTAGTTCATAGTTAAGAGTTCATAGTTCATAATTTTGATGGACGATTATATTCTCAGCCATTCCGAGCAGGAACTCGACTATTTGCACGAACTCTGGCGCGCCACGCACCTGCAAACGCTCCACGGTCACATGACGAGCGGACATTTGCAGGGACGGCTGCTGAAAATGCTTGTCGAGATGATTCGGCCGCAGCGCGTGCTCGAAGTCGGCACGTTCAGCGGCTATTCCGCTCTTTGCATCGCCGAGGGACTGCCCGACGGCGGCCACCTCTGGACCTACGAAATCAACGATGAAATGGAGGATTTTACGCGGAAATGGCTCGAAAATTCGCCTTACAACGACCGAATTACGTTTATCATCGGCGATGCGATTCGCGAGGCTCCGAAACTCAACCTCGTCTTTGATATGGCCTTCCTCGACGGCGACAAACGCACGTATGTCGAGACCTACGAGGCCGTGCTGCCAATCGTGCGACAAGGCGGTTTTCTCCTCGCCGACAACACGCTCTGGGACGGCCACGTGACCGATTCGGCCTACGACCGCGACCGTCAGACGCAAGGAATCCGCCGTTTCAACGACCATGTGGCTGCCGACTCGCGCACCGAGCAAGTCATCCTGCCGATTCGCGACGGACTGACGCTGATTCGGAAGAAATAAGCGGAAAAATCGCCTAACTTCGCGTAAAACCGATGGAAAAAATGCTGATTTTCACATCTGTCGCCTTCTGCAACTCGCGACAACAGGAAATCATCGTGGAACCCGTCGTAATCACATCGTCAATGACCAATACGTGACGACCGCTAACCGCTTCATTATCAACCAGTTCAAACACACCCGACACGTTTTCCCGACGCTCCTTCGCCGTTTTGTGCGTCTGACTTTGCTCGAAACGAGTGCGTCGCACCGCCTTTTCACACACGGGAATGCCCGTCGTTTCGCTGATGCCACGCGCAATTTCAAGACTTTGGTTGTAGCCTCGCGAGCGTTGGCGACGCTTCGTCAGCGGAATGGGAATCAGCAGGTCGATGTCGTCGAAAAAGTGTCGCCGCGACATTTCCTCAGCCGCCACACGCCCGATGAAATGGCCGATTTCTCGCTGTCGATGGTATTTCAACTGATGAATCATGCCGCTGTGGGGCGACGACGGTTGATAGAAAAACCACGCTGCGGCCTTCTCCACGCGAAAATGCCCCCAGAAAAGTTGCGCCATCGGGTTGTCGTAGGGTTGGTCGGCGTAGTGCGTCCTCGGCAAGTCCAACAGGCAATTCAGGCAAACGTGCTGCTCGGATTCGGCAAGCCGATTGTCGCAGGCCACGCAGAATCGCGGGGCGATCAAGTCGAATAATCGTGTCCAAAAACTGCCCATTTTTTCGTGATTTGTGGAGTGTGAAGTGTGGAGTGTGGAGTGTGGAGTGAAAATTGATAATTGATAATTGTTAATTGATCTCCAGGCAACGATTGATTTGTTCCATCGAAAAACCGCGACTCACGGCGAAGCGAATCAACTTCATCTGCCGTTCAAATTCGTTGCGTCCGCTGATGCTGCGCCCCTTGCTTTTCAGCAGCGGTTTCAAGGCTGCCAAATAGTCATTTTCATCGATGGAATCGAGGATTTTTCGCTGTACCGACGCTTCGATGCCCTTCGCCCAGAGTGCCTGTTCGATTTTCCGCCGACCCCATTGGTTGTACTTGATTTTATCGTTCACGAAAGCCCTTGTAAAGCGCTCGTCGTCGATGAATTTTCCGCTGACGAGCCGTTCCATAATACGCGCCTGCGCCTCATCGTCGAGTCCCCAGAGCCGCATTTTCTGCAACATCTCGCCCGACGAGTGTTCGCTCCGTGCGCAGAGTGCCATCAGCTTGCTCAACGCTTGTTTTTCGGTCATTTCCGTCTTTTTCATATCATTTTTTCCGTTTTTTCAAGTCAATTTTCTTGATTTTTTCGCTCGAATCATTCGTTTTTTCCCGAATTGGTCGCATTTTTCCTCGATTTCATCGAAATTCCGTTCCGAAAGCATCGTCTTTAAATCATTGATATACAATGGATTCGCCTCGAAATACAGCCATCCATCGGGCTTCAGCGCGTGGACGGCGAAGTCGGCGATGGCACGATAGAACAACAGCGGGTCGTCGTCGGGAACGAACAACGCAACGTGCGGTTCATACTCCAAAACGTGCGGTTTCATCGCGATTTTTTCGGTTTCGCAGATGTAGGGCGGATTGCTGACAACCATATTGAAGGAGGAAGGAGGAAGGAGGATTTTTTAAAATATCAATTTGCTCGAAATCGACATTTACACCGATGAAATCGGCATTTTTTCGCGCTGTCGCCAGTGCTTTTTCCGAAATATCCCAGGCCGAAACCTGCGCGTCGGGCAGTTCCGCCGCCAACGTAATCGCAATGCAGCCGCTACCCGTTCCAATATCCAAAATCGTGAAATCTCGTTCCTCCTTCCTCGTTCTTCGTTCCTCCTTCCTCGCTCCTCCGTCCTCGTTCCTCCTTCCTCGCTCCTCGACAATCCACCAACACAACTCCTCCGTTTCCGGCCTCGGAATCAGCACCTCTGACCCGACGGAAAACCGCCTGCCGCAAAACTCCGCGAAGCCCAAAACATACTGCACCGGCTCGCCATTTTCGAGTCGAAACATGATTTTTTCCAATTCCGTGCGGTCGTCTGCCGATAATTCCGTAACTTTGTCGCACAAAATGTCGGCCATCGACAGCCCAAACCGCTTTCCGAGCACCAGTCGGACAATGGCACGCGCCTCGTCCAAGCCGTATTTCTCGGCAAGGCGACGGCAGAGTTCGCGGTAGTTCGTGGCGCGAAAATGGTCGGTTTTGGGGCAAAACGAATCAGTCATGCTGCAAAAATACGAAAAAAATGGATAAAAACCAAATCGCACTCGACGAAAAATTTATGCGACGCTGCATTCAGCTTGCGAAATGCGGTCGAAATTTGTCGCGTCCGAACCCGATGGTGGGCTGCGTCATCGTGGCTGACGGGTGGATTATCGGCGAGGGCTACCACGTGCGCTGTGGCGAGGGACACGCCGAGGTGAACGCCTTTGCGTCCGTGAAACCCACCAACGAGCATCTGTTAGCGCAAGCCACGCTCTACGTGTCGCTCGAACCTTGTTCGCATCACGGAAAAACGCCGCCGTGTAGCGATTTGATTGTCCGAAAAGGAGTCCGGCGCGTCGTCGTGGGCTGCATCGACCCGTTTTCCGAGGTGCAGGGACGCGGAATCCAAAGGCTTCGTGATGCCGGCATCGACGTGACCGTCGGCGTTCTTGAGGCGGAATGTCGTTGGCTGAACCGCCGTTTTTTCACGTTTCACGAGAAAAATCGACCTTATATCATTTTGAAATGGGCGCAGACTGCCGACGGTTTCATCGACGACAACGAAAAAGCCCTCGCCATCTCGACTTCGTTCACGAAAATGCTCGTCCACAAGCTCCGTGCCGAGGAAGATGCCATTCTCGTGGGTCGCGTCACCGACGAGCGCGAGCATCCGCAGTTGAATGTCCGCGAGTGGTGTGGTCGGTCGCCTGTGAGGTTTGTGGTTTCGAGGAGCGAGGAAGGAGGAACGAGGAACGAGGAGCGAGGAAGGAGAAAGGAGGAACGAGAAGCGAGGAAGGAGGAACGAGGAAAAATTTGGGTGAATTCCTTTGAAGAACTTTTTCGCGAATGTCGCGAGCAACAACTTCAGTCGCTCATCGTCGAAGGCGGTCGGGAAACCCTGCAATCGTTTATTGACCGCGATTTATGGGATGAAATCAGAATCGAAACAGCTGATGATTTACGACAGACAATCGACGGTTCAACTTCCGCCCCACAACTTCCCGACAATGCCGTTCTCTTTGCGCAAAAAGCCATTGAAAACAACACCATCAGCCATTACAAGAAAGGATTACCAATATGAAATGGGTTCAACGATTGAGGCGTACAACGCTCTTTGATAACATCTATAAAAGCCGTATGGCACGCAGTTTTTTCAACTACCTCATACGTACATATTCAAAAGCATTTTGCCTATTGGCAAAAGGTCTCTCAACGATTGGTCGAAAGCATCCTTACCCGTCGGAAAATAATGCAAACATTAACTTAATACTCATCACAGTGGCTTTCAACAACGACTTGTTAATTAACAAACAAATAGAATTGGTGAAACAGTTTATATCCGATGACGACTATCAACACATTATTATCGACAACTCAACACGAAAAAAAATGCGTAAGCGAATCGCCTCGCTATGCAAAAAAAATGATATTGAATACATCGCTATACCACACATGGTTAGTTGGTTGGCGGCAAAAAATATCTATGCAAACGGTTACTCACACGGATGTGCCCTTAATTGGACTTACCGATTTGTCATAAAACCCCGAAATCCAGAAGTTTTTATGCTACTTGATCACGATCTTTTTCCACTTAAAGACATTTCTGTAAAGGAAAGACTGGGCACTAACGATTTTCTGGGAGTTAGGAGAGAACCAAGCCGTGAATGGTATTTGTGGCCGGGATGGAGTATTTTCAGACTCAATTCTATTGCCAATTACAAACCCGATTTCATGCCGCTATACGTCAAAAAACAATATCTTGACTCAGGAGGTTCTATGTATAAACGAGTTTTTCGCCATTACAACATCAACACAATAGAGTTTCCCACTACGAGAACCTTACGAATCAAACAAACAAAAGGTCTCAAATTGGGCAACGATATTTATCACGGCGACTGTATCCAATTCATCGATGAAACGTGGCTACACCTCATCAACGGCTCAAATTGCGCACACATCAAAGGCAAAGAGACCTTCGTTAAGCATATCATTGACAATATTCCTAAAGTTCAAGCGATGCTCAAATAAAGGAAATTATGTTTTTTTACTTTTTTTATCAAAGAACAAGGCGACTTTTTATTCCGTCATTGGTTTGCAGGGCGGACAATTCACAAAAAAGCCTCACGAACTTTCCAAAGCGAAGTCGTGAGGCTTTCAAATGCTGTCAGAAAAAGTTGCAGCCCGATTTCCCGACGCTATTTCCTAATAAACTTTTTCCCACCGCGAATATAAACGCCTTTTTCCGGCGCAGTTTTCAGCCGACGGCCTTGCAGGTCGAAAATGGCATTATCTTTGAAATCTGAACTATCTTTCTGAATCGTTTCAATTTCGTTTGTACCAATGGCTTGCGCATTGAAATCATCTTTGGAAAAAACACATTCGCCATCCTCATAAACCGACAGCAACGTGTATTCCCGACCGTCGTTCACCTCATTGCCATAGGCACGGAAAGGTCCGCAGGGATGACCGACACCCTCAATCCAAAACAGATTCTTCCGATCAGGCGACGAAAGCACGAAACGGCGGAATTCCTGCCCTTGAGCAACGATGGTTTCAATCTTGTCCACGCTCAAGTCACTGCCGCCTGCATAGTTGCCAGATGTGCTTTCGCCCTCGGCAAGCGAAAAGTCATAGAGCAGAAGTTCCGTGCCTCTCGGCGGCCAATAGATGAAGATTTTTCGGCCTTCCTCGCGCAGAAATTCCTCGTTGAGCGCGGTGCCGCCACCCTCCCGATATTCATACTGAGGAAGCGACTCGGCGACATTCTCAGGGTCGGCGTCAATCAATTTCCGCTCCACCGAAATGGTGTCCCGATAAAACCTCTTGTACGTTTTACCGTCAAACACGATGTCGCCGTCGATTCTCAGTCCAAAGACCGTTGTCTGCAAATATGAAGCCGTCGCCTCGCCGATTCTTTCGGTTGTCCGCTCGGTAATCTGGCAATTCCAAACTTTTCCCTCTTTCAAGAAAGGACGATAGTCCGATGGGGCTTGTGCCGAAATCGTCGTTGTGCCGAACAGCACGACTGCCAGTAAAAATAAAAGTTTCTTTTTCATAACTAATCGTTGAATTTGATTAAAAATTGGTTTGCAAATATACTGATTTCCGACGATTATGCCAAATTTATTAAATATTTTTAACGATATTTTTTCGTGTTCTTTAGTTTTTTAGTTAGTAAAAAATGATTATAAATTGATTCATGTATGCTGCAAACGATAGATTTCCTTTTGCCGCTCGATTTCCTTTCTTAATTCCTCTGGTGAAGGCAAGAATAATTTGTATTTGGTGGCAAACAACTGTTCGTTGCCTTTCAAGACGGAATATCGGGCTATATCTTCGTCCGTTTCGCTGCAAAGCAATATTCCTATCGTCGGGTTGTCTGTTTCCGTGCGCTTGATTTCGTCGAACATACGCACATACATATCCATCTGCCCGACATCCTGATGCGTCACCTTGCCTATCTTCAAATCGACTAATACGTAGCATTTAAGAATAACATTGTAGAACACGAGATCTATAAAATAGTCTTGTGCAGCAGTTCGGACAAGCTGTTGCCTTCCCATAAAAGCGAAACCCTTGCCTAACTCCATCATAAAATCCTGCAAATGGGAAATAATGGCACTCTCCAAGTCCGTTTCTGAATATTTGTCGTCGCGCTTGAATCCAAGAAATTCAGCCATAACGGGATTCTTGATGACTTCCGTCTTGTCGGCGAGGGCAAGAACCTTGTTAGAATTGCTGAGTTGCGGCTTCGACAAATGACGCTCATAATACTGGGTGCTAATGTTCCTGTCAAGCATCTTGACAGTCCACATTTGCGTGGAAGCCTCGCCTAAATACCAGCGTATGGCAGTTTCATCTCCCACTCGCAAGGCACGGAAGATGTGCGTCCACATCAAATTCGGAAATCGCGATTTCCAAATCTCGTAATCGGGGAAAACAGTATAGAATTTGCGGAAAGACCTCAGATAGCGAGGGGAATAGCTGTTGCCGTAGTCGGCGGCGAGCTGCTGAGCAAGAAATTCTATCATCTGCGACCCATATTCGGCACGTTTTTGCCCGTGCTGCTCCTCCTCCACGATGCGCCGTCCCACGTTCCAGTAGGTTTCAATCATAGCAGCATTGACAGACGCATAAGCCTGCCGTTTTCCCTGCTCAATGATGGCTTTGACATCCTCGACAAGCGTGCCGTTCTGCATCACAGGCTGCAACGCTTCCGACTTGTCGATTCGCGCAATTTCTTGATTGTTATTCATAACGACACCTGTTTTGCACGCAAAGATATGAAGAATTATCGGAATATGCAAAGAAAACTACAAGAAATTACAGCCGTCTTAGGAGTTCCAAGGTGTGGGGTTCGATTGTCTGGTATGATAACATCGGTATTCTTCTGGTTTGGTATGGGAAATGGCGCAGATATACGAGAGGCAAATGGGGTCGAGCGTGCGCAACTGCTTACATTCTTCCACGATTTTCGGAATGCCGTAATAGGAACGCAGAAGCCGCCAGTCGTCCATCGTTCCGTATTCAAGGACACGCTGAATGAAATGGGCCGGGTATTGATCCATGTCAGCCTTGTCCATGTCGATGTCCCAAAACAAGACTTTCGACAGTTTGCCTAAACATTCTCTGCTACTCATATTTTCTTGATTTTACAACGCCGATTTAACTGACGATTGCCATAAAATTCACTGTTTTTTTTGATTTTCTCGCTTGCAAAATTACAAAGAAACTGCGGATTTCCAAAAAATATTGTTATTTTTTTCAAATCGCCATCGATTGCAGGGCAGATTGCAGGGCGGACAATTCACAAAGAAACCTCACGAACTTTCCAAAGCGAAGTCCGCGAGGTTTTCAAATGCTGTCAGAAAGTTTCTACAATTCCTCGATTTCCTCAGCCGTCAATCCCGTATATCGAGAAATCAGATGAACGGCCATACCGTCTTTCTTCATGCGCTGAGCCGTCTGCACAAGATTCTTGTGAACGGCAGACTCCGCAATAACCGTTTCACTTTTTTCCCATTCCGTCCAATCAATATTGGAAAGATAATGAGTCACTTGCTCCCGAAGACGCGGCAAGTCTTCGTTGATAACCTTCCAAACCTCCTTGGCGTCGATTTTGTAATAGTCGTGAACCAACACGTGACGCATTTTCGCAATAAATTCCCAAGGCGTTTCGGGATGCTGATGGCAGAACGCACGAGTAAGTTTATAGGCTGCCTCGCCGATAATTTCAATGTTTTTGACAATGCCGTAATATTTCAGCTTGTCGATTTCCAATTGCTCTTTCGTCTTACCGTTGGCAAAGTCAAGGATGCGGTCAATGGCCTCAACGATATGCTCCAAACGGTTGCGGTCTCTAACATTCTCTCTCATAAATCAGTTTTTTATCGCGGTTGGCGCTCTCTACGGCGAAGGGAAGCAGCGTACCGTCCTCGACAATATCGACGGAACGGTCAAGAATTTTTTCCAACTCACAAATCATGGCGGCGTGTTTCAACAGGCTAATCCCGTCGTCGTCATACTGCACGAGCAAATCAACATCGCTCAACGGAGTTTCCTCTCCCCGCGAGAACGAGCCGAAAAGCCAAGCCTTCTGAATGGGCTGGGTTTTGAAGTAGTCGGCTATCGTCTTTTGCATCAGTTGGGTACTCATAACTGCTTTTTTTGATTTTCTCGCTTGCAAAATTACAAAGAAACTGCGGATTTCCAAAAAATATCGTTATTTTTTTCAAATCGTCGTCAGTTGCAGAACGGATTTTCAATACAAGTTGTAAATTAAATCACCTGCTTGATAACATCCTCGGCTGCAATGCCCAAGAGCGAAACGGCTGACAAACTCCGCCCCATATCCTTGAGCGAATTGGATTTGTACTTGTCCCTTGTGTGAACCGTGTTTGTAGGGTGTCGCAAATTTTGCGACTACCTGACTTGGCTCGTAAGCATAAGCGGCTCTTGCAAATTTACGAAAATTCACCCCCGATTGCCAAAGAAAATCGAGAAGTGTTGCTTTCCATCATTTGCAGGGCGAATAATTTACAAGAAACCTCACGAACTTTCCAAAGCGAAGTCCGTTGGATTTTAATTACATTAAAGATTTACCCCAAATGTCAGCAATCCTTCCCTTTGGCGGAGTCTGTACAACGCATAGACATTGGTTGTCGTAGATAAAATCTGATTTTCATACTTTCCATCGCCTATCAGATTGTACAAATCCAAACGAAGTTCATACTTTTTTGTCCGATAAGCAACATGGGCATCTAAAAAATAATGATTGGAAATGCCTTTTACGGCGTTGTAATACCATTCATTGACGCATCCGAATTCCCAACCTTTGACGGGGAAGAAAAATAATGTCAGCGAATTTTTGCAGTTAGTCGTCTTATCGAAATTTGGAGCCTGCTCGTCTTTTTCGGATTTCCACTTGCTGAAATCCGTTCTGCTTTTGGATTCATAATCTTTGAATAAATGATAGTTCACATCACTTAAATGAACGAGGGGGACATCTATTTCCAAATAGGGCGAAAGTTGGAGATCACCCATAAAAACTAAATCACAGTCAGGAACTCGATTGATCAATTCTGAACATAATTTACCAAATAACAAAGAGTATCTTCCTCCATAAGCATTCTTTATGGAAAAATTTTTTAAAACAAAATTAACTGTTTGAGAAATCATTTGTGTTCCGATAACAGTAATCCGATGCTTTTTTTCAAGGCTTTTTAAGATATGCCAAGTGGTACCCGACCAGTTATTTATATCATTGGGGTCTAATGAGGAGAAGAATACAATATTCATAATAGTTTGCATTTTTTTAATCAATCAACAGTATTCCCTGAATCTGACTTTTAGGATGAATATAGCAATCCGTTTCGGATGCAGGAAGATGGTGTGCCCCCTGTATTCGAATTTTGATGATTTCATCGAGATTTTTTGCATCTACATAGCCGTAATTAACACCAAATTTCATAAAGGTTTCTTCAATACTGTTACGTGCTGGAGCTGATAACTCCTTTGGCTCAAAACTCCGGCCATTGATGACCTTTGCGCTGTCTTCGCAAACCGTTTGGGCGACGCAAACATAGTCGTCTTTAAAATAATCTTTCATATAATGACCAAAGGACTTATACAAAGGCGAATAAACGGTTTGATAATTCGCGTGCAACAGATGGCAACTGATGACGGCTCTTTGATTGCCCCTGCAAAAAAGGTCTGTCAGGAAAACGGTGTTTTTAAACATCTGTTCATCCCTTTCATAATAGCTGTTCTTCGTTGAAATCGGAGCATTGAGCAAATTGTTGATATAGAAAGAAATGATTTCAATGTCATTTCCTAAAATATCGGTTATTTGCGGTCGGTTTTCTTCGATGATACAGAGCGCTTTCCGAGCCATTTCCTTGATTTTTTCGGTGTCAACTTTTTGAATCGTTGAAATGATGGAATCCAAAACTACAGAATGAGCTTCTGAATTGATTATCTGCAAATAGTCTTTCAGATGCATAGCTGGTTCGTTGGCTTCATATTGGGCATCGTTTCCAAGGAAACTGACTTTTTCGGTCGCCGTTTTATTGTATTCCCGAATCCATTTTGCCAATTCAATATTTTCCACTCTAACTGAAGTGGAATCTCCCACTTGTTGTAATTTTTCAGGGCTAATCAGGTCGCTTCCTTGAACGTATCTGTTAAAGAAAAGTGACATCAAAAGAGGACGTTCCCACAAAATCAAGGTAGCATGGTTTCTTAAAATAGCCGATTTGATATATTCCGAGGTCGCTTGCCTGATTTTTTCGCTTCCATGCACTGCTTCGCCCAATGCCGTGATTTTTCCAGACATAAGCGAAAGTTGTTTTTGGGTAAGCGAATAGTCTGGCGATAATGTTACTAATTGAGCCTTGCTGAAATTGGGCGACGGAATGTCCTCAAACACAAGGTCATTAATCGTTTTGTCGCCGTCTTTCAGTTCAATCCGAAAAATGGAAATCTCGTGTGGAATGGTGTTTCTGACTTTGGCGATTTTCGAAGGATTCTCCTGTTCCGTACATCCTTCCGGGCCACAACTAGCAACCCTTGTCGTATAGGTGCTGTCTGTTCCAACTGCTTGCAGCCTAAAAGACAAAAAACGGAGATCTTTTGTGCCAATTTCCATTCCGTCTGTCCGAAAATCGGCTGCATTTTTCAAACAAATACTGTCTGTTTTAATCACCTCCATCTGTTTGTTGAGCGAATAGACAAACAACCGCGCCGTTTCAAGGTTTTTGCATTTATAGGAAATGCTAACTTTCAGTGACGGGTTAGAAAGGGCTGGAAGCAACAGCATTCTATGGCTATAGAGATTCATATCCATTTTCTCACGAAATCCCCACAATTCTTTCTGCAAAAACCGAATCGGTTTCCTCGTGTCCGTAGTGTCGGCTTTATGGTATATCTTGGAATTATTGATATAGTCAAACCATCCGTGAAAAACTTGACCGACACGGAAATTCAGGTTGTATTTTTCCTCGTAGGTTTGTGCTTTGACATCAATCGTCAAAAGCAAAAGAATTAAAACAGATAGAACATTTTTTTTCATATTAACTCATTTTAGTCAAGTGTATCACGGTTTTTCCACGCGATACGCTCTGCCATTTGCAGGGCTTTCATTTCGTCATCTGGTAAAAATTGGGCATGGAAAAGTTCTGCCATCTGCCCATAAACGGCGTAAAGCGTATGCAGGTCGCAGTCGTCGCTTGTGGTGTCGGCCTGTTCGGTGGCGCGTTGGTAGGCATCGAGGGCCTGCGGTGCTTCGCCGATGTCGTGGTGGACGCGCCCCTTCAGGTAGTAGGCCGTGACGCGCTCGTTGGCCGTGCCGTAGGTGCGGTAATAGGCGACCAAGGAATCGACAGTCGGCTGCCATTCTTTCGTGAAAGCAGAATCAATGAGGTTAAACTCGGCAACGTACTCCATTCGTTGTCGCATCTTCTTGCCCCAAGTGCAGCCGGTGAGCAGCGCAATGAGCAGAAACAGCCCGAGATATGTTTTCCAATGACTTCTCATGTTGCAAGGATGACACTACTTTTTCCGACCGAAATCGGCGGGAATTTCGCCCCAGCGTTTCGTTTCCCACTGTATGATGGGGATGCGGACGGGATGGACGCGCAGCCATTGCTCGGCACGGCGGATGATTTGGTAGAGGGATTCGGTTTCGGGCGTGTGGGCGAGTTTGGTCTTGCAATGCTTTTTATTGACCCACGTCATCGCCGTGAAACTGTCGGAATAGATGACTTTGTCGGTGATTCCGCGCTGTTCCATCAATGCCAAAGCATGGACAATCGCCAGAAATTCGCCGATGTTGTTCGTGCCGAAAACGGGTCCGAAATGAAACACCTGCGCACCCGTCGCAAGGTCGATGCCCTGATACTCCATCTGCCCGGGATTGCCCGAACAGGCGGCATCGACGGCCCAAGCATTATCAGTTTTTAGTGCATAGTGCATAGTTCATAGTTGGTCTGGGGCCTTACATTCGCTCTGGGACTTCGATGCCGAGGAGAGCCATGCCGTTTTTCAGCGTTTTGGCGACGTTGCGGGCGATGGCGAGGCGGATTTGCTTGGCCTTGTCGGTTTCGGCATTGAGGATGCTGTAGTCGTGGTAGAACTGGTTGAATTCCTTCGTCAGTTCGTAGCAGTAGTTGGCGATGCCCGAAGGCGAATAGTCCTTGCCTGCCTGCTCGACGACGGCGGGGAATTCGTTGAGTTTTTGGATCAAGGAAATTTCCTTAGCCCCACCCCGACCCTCCCCAAAAAGGGAGGGAGAAAAAGTGCCATTGGAGTTCCCCTCTCTACTTGGAGAGGGGTTAGGGGAGAGGCTTTTTCTTAAAATCGAGCGAATACGGGCGTGGGTATATTGGATGAACGGCCCTGTATTTCCGTTGAAATCGATGGATTCTTCGGGGTTGAAAAGCATATTTTTCCGAGCATCGACCTTCAGAATGAAGTATTTCAGAGCGCCCATTCCGACGATTCGGGCGATTTCGTCACGTTCCGCGTCGCTGATACCCTCTAATTTGTTCACCTTATCCTCGCTCATCTGCCGCGCATCGCAGATCATCGTCGCCACGAGTTCATCGGCATCGACGACCGTTCCCTCACGCGACTTCATCTTGCCGTGCGGCAGTTCGACCATTCCGTAGGAGAAATGCACGAGTTCCTTGCCCCACTTGAATCCGAGGCGGTCGAGCAACAGCGAAAGCACCTGAAAATGGTAGTTTTGCTCGTTGCCCACAACATAGATCATTTTGTCGATGGGATAGTCCTCGAAACGCATCTGCGCCGTTCCGATGTCCTGCGTCATATAGACCGACGTACCGTCGCTGCGCAGCAGCAGTTTCTGGTCGAGACCCTCATTCGTGAAATCGGCCCAGACCGAACCGTCGTCTTTGCGGAAGAAAAGCCCTTTTTCCAAGCCTTCCTCGACCTTTTTCTTGCCTGCGAGATAGGTTTCCGACTCGTAGTAAATCTTGTCGAACGACACGCCGAGAGCCTTGTAAGTTTCGTCAAAACCGGCATAAACCCAATCGTTCATCATCTTCCACAGACTGCGAACTTCGGGGTCGTTCTGCTCCCATTTCACGAGCATTTGTTGAGCTTGGTATAAATAACTTCTATTTATCTGATTGATAATGCGCTTTTCAATTAATAATATAATTAAAATATCACTATTTTTTTTCCTGCTTTCTTTATTTCTAATATAAAAGTTTAAAAAATCCAAAAAGATTTTATGCATTCCATATGCATAATCTTCATTAAATCTATATTCTTCAATCTTTTGCTTTATTTGTTCTGAAATATACAATAAAGAGTCCTTGTATTTTTTTATATCTAATTCTACTTTTACATTAATACTATCTTCTTCCCTTTTGTTTTCAATTGTATTAAGTATATTTCTAAAAAGTAAACTAATATACCAATAAATGATATTATCTTTTTTCCTTTTATTCCAGAAATTATATCTTTTAATTAATTCTTCATATACATCTCTCTCTCTTTCAATGTTTTCAGGAATAAAAGCATCTTCCCAGTTTTTCAGAAATAGCTTTTCTTGTTGTTTTACTTTTTTGCTATATTTAACATACAAATCTCCAACAAAGTGGTCGCCCTTCTTACCCGACGATTCGGGCGTTTCGCCATTGCCCCACTTCTGCCACGCGAGCATCGACTTACAGATGTGGATGCCGCGGTCGTTCACGATATTCGTCTTGACGACGCGCCAGCCGTTGGCTTCCATGATTTTCGACAGCGACCAACCGAGCAGGTTGTTTCTGACATGGCCGAGGTGCAGCGGTTTGTTGGTGTTGGGCGAGGAGTATTCGATCATGCAAAGCGGAGCCCCCCCTACTGCCCCCGAGGGGGCTTCATTACCCTTATTTTGGACATTTGTGTCCCCCTCGGGGGACGACAGGGAGGCTTTGTAGCCCCAATTTTCGTCTTGATCGATGTTTTCAAGCAGCGACAGCCATGCCTGCGGCGCAATGACGAGATTCAGAAAGCCTTTCACGGCATTGAAGCCGCTGACGACCTCCCGACAGTTCTCCGCCAGCCATTTTCCGATTTCCTCGGCGGTTTGTTCGGGACTTTTCCGCGCCATCTTCACAAACGGAAACACCACAACGGTGAGGTTGCCCTCGAATTCGCTGCGCGTTTTCTGCAACTGTACCTGACTTTCGGCCACTTCTGCGCCGTACAACTCTTTCACTGCGACCATCACGCCGCCAACTATCTGCTGCTCAATTTTCATAATCAGTTTTTCTCTCACTTAATCACCACTTTGAGCTTCGCTCGAACTCGTTCACGTTCGGAAGAATCTGAGCAGGCTCAGTTCTTCTCTCACTTAATCACGAGTTTCTTACCATTCACGATATAGATTCCCGGCTGCAAGCCTGTACGCAGGTCGAGCACCGACACGCGCCGCTTCACAAGCCGACCGTTGATGTCATAGACATCGACGAGGCTTCCGCCGTCGAGATTGTCGGTTCTGTCGTCGATTTCCACACCGCTCACATCGCCCGGCTCATCGAAATTGTCGATGATCGGACCGTCGTCGGGCACATCGTAGGCCGTCAGATTCGAGAAAATGTATTCAGCCCTTTTCCGCAGCCATTTCTTGGCATTCTCGGTCGTGGTCTGGTAGTCGGTTCTGTCGTAAACGTAGTAACTCGCATTGGAATTATGCTCAATCGACGGCTGAGCATAAGCGTAATAGTCGTCGCAATATTCGATGAGTTCCTCCAACTGGTAGTCCATAAAATGCTTCCAAACGGCATAATACTCCTTGTCGAGTTTCTGGCTGACATAGCGCAGGTCGTGGATGAACTGCTTGCCAGACATCGAGGTTGAGGTATAGTAGTCGGTCGTGGCAGCGGACTGGAAATAAGTGCGCGAATCCTCGTAGCCAAAGGCCCAGTCGAGGTCCCAGACAGGTCCGAAGAAGAACTTGCTCTCGGCCAATCCCACCGAAGGATTGTAGAGGAAGGTGCTCTTCGGGTGCTTCAATTCGTGGTTGAGAATGAGGTCATTGACCATCAGGAAGCGAGCCAGCGACGGAATATCGACATAGTCGGAAAGTTCCTGACCCGTTTTCAGTGCCTCCATGAAGGTGTTGACTTCCTGTTCGATGTCTTCAGGTGTCAGTTCGGTTTCCTCCTCGCCAAATTCGGGCTTTTTCACGTTCACGGGAATGTTGTAATAACTGGTGCGGAACCTGTGAGGTTCGTCGTAGGATTCGTAGGTGTCGAGTTCGAGCATCGCGGCATGGCTCTCGTCTTCGAGGTCGATGCTGTTGTTCGACAAGCCGACTTTCTCCGTGAAGTTATAGTTGCCGTAGTAATAGCCGTTGATGTAGAGTTCGACGGGCACGATGTGGTTGGCACCCTCCGTTCCCACGAGGCAGGCCGCTTTCATTCCGATGGCGTTGCTCGTCAGCGAACCGCCCTGTTTGTTGGCCAAAAGCACCCAATTTTTACCGTTGGTGAGGCCGAAAGGCTTGTGTTTCTCGTCGAATTTAATGCGATAGGGATTTTTATAGGCGTAGCCGTAGTCTTCGGCATCACTATAATAATAGCTCGACCACGACGAGTTTCCGCGACCCTTGATGTGCATCGGCGTGGTTTCCATCGATGGGAACACGCCTGCGCCGTCGATGGTGATTTCGGCTTCAAAATAGTAGTTTTTGCTCGTAATCATCTTGCGGCCTTCCACGTCGATTTCGACGGTGGGTACGTTCTCGGCCTTGTCGGTCAGCCAGTCGATGTGGACGCGATAGTTCCGTCCGAAGGGTCCCATCTGGTAGCGATATTCAGCCGGTTCGAGCAACTCGCTCTCGTGCGAACCGCTCGTAGGCACGACTTTCTTCAACTGGAACTCGGCGAAGACCATGTAGAGGCGTTTTGACGACTCGTTCAGATAGATTCGCAGGTGCGAATAGTTGCGACCGAGGTCGATGACATCGCTCAGGAATTGCGCTCCGGCACCTGTCGGCAGACCGTCGGCGGTGGTCAGTTCCTTGATTTCCGTCCAGTTTTCACCGTCGTTGGAAGCCGACAGCGTCAGCGAAATCGGCCAGTATTGCCCTGAGTTGCGCGTCGTGTAGCCGAAGCGGATGCGGCGCATGGCCTCGGGCAGCGCAATGTCGAGATAGGGATGCGTCGTGTAGATTCTTTGCTTTTCTTCTTGGTCGGACACGTTCCATGTCGAGTGGAAGAACGTGCCTGCGTTGCCGTCGAGCATTTCCTCAAAACCCTCGCCCGTCTGTCCGGGCAGGTTGGTCGAGAACATTCCGGCGTTCAGCGCGACAGCCGTTTCAGAATATTCGCCGACGGGTTCGCTCCAGACCTCGTCCTTCACTTTCGTCTGCATGAACAGCCGCTGATTGGGCAGTGCGACGGTGTAATAGACATCGTTGGCGAAACTGCGACGCGACTTCTTCGACTCCTGCCGCTCGTTGCCGATATAGACGCGGGCATTGTCGTCAGACAGTTGGAACGACGGCGTGAGCCATTTTCCGATGGCTCCGATGCGCGCCGTGATGATGCTGTCTTTCTCGATGTCGGCGAAAACATCGGTGAAAACTTGGTCGTTGTATTTGTTGTTGAACTTCAACTGCGTGATTTTCGCCAAGCGACCGCTCAGTTCGTCCCTCGTGCGCACAACCACCGAGTCGATTCGGCTCTGGTTGTAGTAGAACGAAGTGTCGGAAACGGTCGTAACGCACAACTGTCCGCGCACGTTCTCACGCGAAGCCACAACAGCCTCGGGAAAGGCATCGAGTTTGCCCTTGTCGTAATAGACAAGCACAAATTTTTCACTTCCTTGCGTCGCAGCGTCGATTTTGCAGAACGGACAAGCCTGCAAGACGAGAATTGCAACAATTTTTGAGATGATGTAAAATTTCTTCATATTCAGATAGATTTCGTTTTATTTGGCGTGCAAAGGTACGATTTAGTGGCGGAAAAACAAAAAAAACGGACAAATTATTGTAGATTTTCACAATAAATTTATAACTTTGTCGCAAATTTATCATAAATTTGCATTAAAACTTAATTTTCACCAGAAAAAATGGCAACAAAGACAACGAAAACTGCGGCTAAACAGCCTGCAAAAAAGGCGTGTGCAAGAAAGTGCGCGCCGAAGGCGAAGAGTGTGAAGACCGAGAGTCAGAAACTCATGGATTTGGAAGAGAAGTATGGTGCCCACAACTACCATCCGCTTCCAGTAGTTCTCCACAAAGGCAAGGGCATCTATGTCTGGGATGTCGAGGGAAAGAAGTATTTCGACTTCCTTTCGTCGTACTCGGCTGTGAATCAGGGACATTGCCATCCGCGCATCGTCAAGGCTCTGAAGGACCAGGCCAACGTGCTCTGTCTGACCTCGCGCGCGTTCTACAGCGACGCGCTCTGCGAGTATGAGAAGTTCATGCACGACTTCTTCGGCTACGACCGCGTTCTGCCGATGAACACGGGTGCCGAGGGCGTGGAAACGGCCCTGAAACTGGCTCGTCGCTGGGGTGCTGTGAAAAAGAACATTCCCAACGAGAAAATCAAGATCATCTGCTGCGAGGGCAACTTCCACGGTCGCACCGTGACGGTCATCACGATGAGCGACGATCCGAGTTCTTTCGCCAACTACGGTCCGCTCACGCCGGGCTTCATCCGCATCCCCTACAACGACCCGAAAGCCCTTGAAAAAGCACTGAAAGAGCACGGAAAAGAGGTTTGCGCGTTCATCGCGGAGCCGATTCAAGGCGAGGCCGGCGTTTTCGTGCCCGACGAAGGCTATCTGAAGAAGTGCTACGACCTTTGCAAGAAGCACAACGTGCTGTTCATCGCCGACGAAGTGCAGACGGGTATCGCCCGCACGGGAAAAATGCTCTGCTCGATGCACGACGGCATCCGTCCCGACATCGTGGTGCTTGGTAAGGCACTCGGCGGTGGCATGTTGCCCGTTTCTGCTTGCTTGGCCGATGACGAGGTGATGCTCAACATCAAGCCCGGCGAACACGGTTCGACCTTCGGCGGATTCCCGCTTGCCGCTCGCGTGGCTGTCGAGGCTCTGAAGGTGGTGAAGGAAGAAAAACTCGTGCAGAACGCCGAGAAAATGGGTAAACTTTTCCGTGCCGAAATCAAGAAAATCAACTCGCCGTTCATCGTCGAGGTGCGCGGTCGCGGTCTGCTCAACGCCATCGTGACGAAGCCCATCGGCACGAAAACGGCTTGGGACATCTGCCTGAAGATGAAGGAAAACGGTCTGCTTGCGAAGCCGACCCACGACGACATCATCCGTTTCGCTCCGCCGCTCTGCATCACGGAAGACGAAATCAAGAAGGCGATTGCCATCATCAAAAAGACTTTCGAGGAAATGGCGTAAACAATCGGTTTTTTGATTAAAATCGAAAAATACTGACAAAAAAAATCGGAGCCCTTGGGTTCCGATTTTTTGATTATTTGATTATTTCTTCACGATTCTCGTGCCAGTCTCGCCTCTCAGGGCCTCACGTGCTCTTTCGAGCGAGGTGATGAGGGCCGTGCCGTTTTCGGTGTTTTCGACAAAACTCATACACGATTCCACTTTCGGAAGCATCGAGCCCGGAGCAAAATGCCCTTGTTTGATGTATTTTTTCGCCTCGGAAAGCGTCATCTGGCTGAGGTTGAACTGGTTGGGCTTGTTGTAGTTGATGGACACGCGATCGACCGCCGTGAGAATCACGAGCATATCGGCCTTCAGTTCGAGTGCCAAGAGCGCACTGGCGCGGTCCTTGTCGATGACAGCCGCCACGCCTTCGTAGGCACCGGCGGACTTTTCCACGACGGGAATGCCGCCACCGCCGACGGTGATGACGATGTGATGCTTGCTGACAAGTTGCTCGACGACTGGCAATTCCACGATTTTCTTCGGAATCGGCGACGGCACGACGCGCCGCCAACCGCGACCGGCATCCTCGATGAACGTATAGCCCGTTTCCTTCATCATCCGCTCGGCATCTTCCTTGAAATAGAACATTCCGACGGGCTTCGTGGGATTTTTGAACGCCTTGTCCTTCGAATCAACCACCACCTGCGTGACGACGCTGACGACGGAGCGTTTGACTCCCCGATTAGCCAGTTCGCGCCCGACCGCCTGCTGAAGATGATAGCCGATGTAGCCCTGCGTCATCGCGCCACATTCGGGAAAAGGCATCAGCGGCGTTCCGCTGCCGTTGTTGGCAGAATATTCGAAGGCGAGGTTCACCATACCCACCTGCGGGCCGTTGCCGTGTCCGATCACCACATCGTAGCCCTCCTCAACGAGGTCAACGATGGTTGAAGCCGTGTTTTTCACCAGCTCCAACTGCTCAAAGGGCGACTTGCCGAGGGCATTGCCGCCAAGAGCAATTACAAGACGCTTTTTCATTATTTCAGCGTGGCGAACATCACGGCTTTGATCGTGTGCATACGGTTTTCGGCTTCGTCGAACACCTTCGATTGCTTGCTGCGGAACACCTTGTCGGTCACTTCCATTTCCTTCAGACCGAACTTCTTGTAGATGTCCATGCCGATGGTCGTTTCCAAGTCGTGGAACGAGGGCAGGCAGTGCAGGAAGATGGCATTCGGGTTGGCGTTCTTCATCACGGCATCATCGACCTGATACGGCTTGAGCAACTTGATGCGCTGTTCCCAAATGTCGTCGGGCTCGCCCATCGACACCCAGATGTCGGTGTAGATGACGTCGGCGTTCTTCGTGCCCTTCTTCACGTCGTCGGTCAGCGTGATGGTGCAGCCGTTTTCCTTCGCAATCTTCTTGCAGGTATCGACGAGACTCTTTTCGGGCATATTCGCCTTCGGACCGCAGGCCACGAAGTTGATGCCGAGTTTGGCCGATACGACCATCAGCGAGTTGGCAACATTGTTGCGGGCATCGCCCATGAACACGAGCGTCAAGCCCTTGTAATAGCCAAAGTTTTCCTCGATGGTGAGCACGTCGGCGAGCATCTGCGTCGGGTGGAATTCGGTGGTCAGACCGTTCCAGACGGGCACTCCGGCGTGTTTGGCGAGGTCTTCGACAATCTGCTGGTCGAAGCCGCGATATTCGATGCCGTCGAACATTCGTCCGAGCACTTTTGCCGTGTCTTCGAGCGACTCTTTCTTGCCCATCTGCGACGATGCCGGATCGAGGTAGGTCACGCCCATTCCGAGGTCGTTTCCAGCCACTTCAAAGGCGCAGCGCGTGCGCGTCGATGTCTTTTCAAACAGCAGCACGATGTTCTTGCCTTGCAGGTACTTGTGCGGTGTGTTGGTACGCTTCAGGTTTTTGAAATCTTTCGAGAGTTGCAGCAGATACTGAATCTCTTCCGTAGAGAAGTCGAGCAATTTCAGGAAACTTCTCCCTGACAAACTTTTTGGCATAGTTTTTTGTTAAGATTTGGTGAATAAATTGATTAGTTAATAGGTTTATTTCAATGTGATTTCGTCGTGCGTGACGATGCGCTCGCAGTAGTGGCAGCGCAGGGTTGTGTGGAGTTTGTCCACCACGTGGAAATGTGTGCGCATAGGCTCGTTGTTGCTGATGCACTTCGGGTTGTTGCAATGCACGAAATCGATGAGTTCATCGGGTAGCGTCACAGAGTGTTTTTTCACCACTTCGTAGTCGCGGATGATGTTGATGACAGCATTCGGCGCAATGACGGCGATGCGGTTGAGCGTGTCGTCGGGCAGTTCGATGTCGGCGATTTTGATGATGCCTTTTCGGGTCATACTGCCGCTGTCGAGGTTGTTTCCGATGGTGACGCTACTTTCCATTTTGTCGAGTCCCAGCAGGTTCACCACCTTGAAAAGCGATGCGCAGGGAATATGGTCGATGACGATGCCGTTCTTCAATGCTGCGACGGCCATTTCTTTCTTGTTGTTGTTCATGATTTTGTTTATTTAAGTTGAAGTTAAAGGGAAGTTGAAAGGAAGTGAAAGGGACATTAGACTTACGATAAGAGGACATTTGTCCTTTTAACTTCTTTTCCATTCCTTTCCATTCTCTTCCATTCCTTTATTAAATTATATTCCCAACGCCCGACAGATAAGTGCCTGACGAGCATAAAGACCATTACGAGCCTGCTCGAAGTAGTAAGCCTGCGGCGTGTCATCGACATCCTGAGCGATTTCCGTGACGCGAGGCAGCGGATGCAACACGCGCATATTGGGCTTGCAGCCTGAGAGCATACTCGCCGTGAGCGTATAGACGTTCTTCACGCGCTCGTATTCCATCAAGTCGCTGAAACGCTCACGCTGTACGCGCGTCATATAGAGAATGTCGGTTTGGTTGATGATGCGCTCGCTGAACTCGGTGGTTTCCTCGAACTCGATGCCGTGCTGCTTGCAATATTGCTTATACTGCTCAGGCATCCGCAACTCCTCGCAGGCCACGAATTTGAAGCGCGGCTTGAAGAAATGCATCGCTTCGAGCAGCGAATGGACCGTGCGGCCATATTTCAGGTCGCCGACCATCGAAATCGTCAGGTTTTCGAGCGTTCCCTGCGTCTGGTAGATGGTGTAGAGGTCGAGCATCGTCTGCGTCGGGTGCTGATTCGAGCCGTCGCCGGCGTTGATGATGGGCACCTTCGAGATTTCGCTCGCGTAGCGCGCAGCACCTTCGAGCGGATGGCGCATCACGATGAGGTCGGCGTAGTTGCTGACCATCATAATCGTGTCTTTTAGCGTCTCGCCCTTCGACTGGCTGCTCGTGCTGGCATCGCTGAAGCCAATCACGCGACCGCCGAGGCGATTGACCGCCGTCTCGAAACTGAGGCGCGTGCGCGTCGAGGGTTCAAAAAACAGCGACCCCACAACCTTGCCTTCGAGAATGCGTTGGTTGGGGTTCTGTTCAAACTCTTTTGCCCGTCGCAACAGCGACAGGATTTCATCTTTGGATAAGTCCGAGATGGAAATCAAACTACGATTTTGCATATTTTTTTGAATTGATGTTTTTTCGGACGCAAATTTAGTAAAATTCTTCCATTGCAACGCAATTATTTCCAAAAAAAATTCGTCGAACACGAAAAAAAAGTGATTTTTGTGCGATTTTTTCCACTTTTTATCGTAAATTTGCAGTCGGAATTTGTAATATATATACTAATTTTATACTAACCTACAAAAATTTATGAACAATTCATTGATTCAATTCGCCACCCCGGCCAACGAGCCGGTGAAGACTTATCTGGCAGGTTCGCCGGAGCGTGTGGAACTCGAAAAAGAACTGGAACGGCAGTCGAAACTCGTCGTCGATATTCCGATCATCATCGGCGGCAAGGAAATTCGCACGGGCGACACGGGCAAGGTGACGTGTCCGCACGACCACAAGCACGTGCTCGCAACCTACCACAAAGTGGGCAAAAAAGAGGTGGAAATGGCGGTCGAGGCCGCGATGAAGGCTTGGAAAGAGTGGAGCGAAACGCCGTGGACGACGCGCGCTGCCATCGTGATGAAAATGGCGGAACTGCTCGCCACGAAGTATCGCCCGATTCTCAACGCCGCCACGATGCTCGGCCAGAGCAAGAACATCTATCAGGCGGAAATCGACTCGGCTTGCGAATCCATCGACTTCTTCCGCTACAACGTGCATTTCGCCTCGAAAATCTACGCGATGCAGCCCAAAAACGGCGCGATGCATCTCAACTACATGGAATATCGCCCGTTGGAAGGCTTCGTGCTGGCCGTCACGCCGTTCAACTTCACGTCGATTGGCTCGAACTTGTGCATGACGCCGGTTCTGATGGGCAACGTGGCGTTGTGGAAACCATCCACCGGTGCCTTGCTCTCGAACTACTACCTGATGCAACTCTACAAGGAAGCCGGACTGCCCGATGGCGTCGTGAACTTCCTGCCCGGCAGCGGTGCGCTCATCGGCGAGGTCGCCACGCAGTCGAAGTATTTCGCCGGCCTCCATTTCACGGGCTCGACTTCGACCTTCAACGCCCTGTGGCGGCAGGCCGGACAGAATCTCGGCGAATATCTCAACTATCCGCGTCTTGTCGGCGAAACCGGCGGCAAGGACTTCATCTTCGTGCATCCGTCTGCCGACCCGAAGGCGGTTGCCACGGCTGCGTTCTGCGGTGCTTTCGAGTTCCAAGGCCAGAAATGCTCGGCGGCTTCGCGAATGTATATTCCGAAGAGCCTCTGGAAAGAAGTTTTGGCTGACATCAAGAAGATGGCGAAGGAAGTGAAGATGGGCGATGTGATGGATCCGCAGAACTTCATCAACGCCGTCATCGACGAGGTTTCTTTCGACAAAATCAAGTCGTACATCGACTTCGCAGAGAAGGCGAAAGACGCGAAAATCGTCATGGGCGGCAAGTGCGACAAGAAGAAGGGCTGGTTCGTCGAGCCGACCATCATCGAAACCACGAATCCGCATTTCAAGTCGATGGAAGAGGAGATTTTCGGCCCTGTGCTGACCGTCTATCCCTACGACGACGACAAGGTGGAGGAAACCGCCAAACTCTGCGACACGACTTCGCCCTACGGACTGACGGGTGCCGTGTTCGGACGCGACCGCATGGCAGTCGAAGATCTCACCAACATGCTGAGTTATGCCGCCGGAAACTTCTACATCAACGACAAGCCGACGGGTGCCGTTGTCGGTATGCAGCCCTTCGGCGGAGCGCGTGCTTCTGGCACAAACGACAAGGCAGGCGGCAAGTTCAACCTCATCCGCTGGATCATTCCGCGCGTCATCAAGGAAACGCTCGTCTCGCCGACGGACTATCGCTATTCTTATATGAAGTAGTCGAGGAACGAGTATCGAGGAACGAGGAACGAGAAACGAGGAGTTTTTCTTCCTGCTTCCTAACAAAAAAACAAGCCCCGAGGGTCGCAACCTTCGGGGCTTGTTTTGATATTCAATCGAATTTTACTTACCCATCGGCAAGTACCAGTTGGCCGGATTCGTCAAATCGACGACAGCCGACTTCTTTTCGAGTTTTTTCGCGAGCCACTGACCGCCGAAATTGCTTCCGTAGATGCCGGCTTCGTTCTTGTGGCGAGCCAAACGGCAAAGGTCGCCGAAGCGATGACCCTCGAAGGCCAGTTCAAGCGCGTATTCGTCGCAAATCAAGTCCTCGACGACATTCATCAGAGCCTCTTTCGACCATGTGAGCACGGGCACGATTTTTGTCACAGGATTGCCTTCGTCGTCGTAAACCTGCTCACCTTCCTCATCTAATACCGGCAACGACACTTCAACAAGGATGTCGGGGAAGAGTTCCTTGCCGAACTGTTCCTGCAAGTCGAGGTATTTCTGGTAAGCCATCGACGTGTACTGATAGGGCGAGCGGACTCCTGCCGTCACACCCGTTCCATAGGAATGGATACCGGCACTCTTGGCGAAAATGGCCTTGTTTTCCGTCGAGTAGAACGGAATGGTCGAGCGCAACATCGCGTGCGACTCAGCCGTCAGATAGGTGGAATCGGTTTCGAGGTCTTCGTTGAAGCCGTCTTTCAGGATGGCAAACGCAGCATCGGGATAGCCCATGCGGTTGAGGGCTTCAGCCAGACGCAGATAGACGGTCGAAGCGCGATAGATAAAGACATTTCCGCGCTCGTATTTTCTCATTTCGTAGAACGTGGAGTCGTCTTTGGAAATGAACTTGAGCAATTCGTTGCGGCGGCAGTCGCCAATCATATCCACCGTCTTGACCTCAGCACCAGCCGATTCGGGCTGATAGTAGTAGAGCTGAGCGTCCGAGAGAGCCTTGTAGGTCGGCGACGGGTCGATTTCACGCTCCAAGAGGTACATATTCGACGAAAACGACGACGAAGCCTCCGTGGTGTAGAGGTCGTAGCCGAACAAACGCGGCAGGTCGGAAGTCTGACCGTTCAGTTTGTTCACAGCCATCGGCACGTAGGTGATGACGTCCGTGGGATTGTCGCCTTCAAAGAAACTTCTCCATCTCGAAGACGTGTTGTACTCGTGCCAGTCGGTCGGACGGCTAAGACGGAACTCGTCGGTGTTTGGAACATCGGAACTGTAGTCCTTAGCCAAGAGTTTGTTGTCTTTCAGGTACTTGAAATAGCTCTTTGCGGCATCTTCATACTGTCCGGCCTCGAGATAGAGGTCGCCAAGCACAAGTCCGACGGGGAACATCATCTTTCTGGCGTTCACCTGCTTTCTCGTGTTGTTGTTGAAATAGCCCACGTCCACCAAGTTTCCACCGTTGTAGTTGGGCACGGCAGCGAGAGCCGAACTGTCGGCATAGACGCGGAGTTGCGGAGCGAGTGCCTCGCAGATTCCACGGATGTCCTTCTTCTCGCGCACGGCGTTAGCCTCGCTGATGTTCGTGATGGGTTCCGTGAAGAACGGCACCTCGCCGTACATCTTCGCCAACTGCAAATAAGCCCATGCGCGGATGCTGTAAGCCTGTACGTACTCGGGCATGGCTACTTTTTTCGAGCCCGTCAGCAGCGATGTGTCGCGATGGGCGATGAAGTAGTTGCAGTTGTTGATGATGCGGTAGAACACGTAGGCCGAGTCGTACTTGTTGGTAGTTGTTGCCGAGAAGTTTGCCAACTCGCGCAAGTCAGTCGATGAATACTGGTTGATGGTAGTGAGTTCTCCGCGCATCTCGTTGAAGAGCACATACTGGTCGATGGCCTGCTGCACGCCTTTCAGAATGCCGAGCGTGTAGAACATCGAGTCGGTCTTCTGGTCGAGTTCCGGGTCGAAAATCTGAAGGTTCGACTCGGTTTCGAGTATATCCTGACAGGAGGTCATCATCGGTAAAAGGGTAAAAAGGTAAAAGGGTAAAACCGCTTTCGCCATCTTCCTTAAAAATATCATTGCTTTCATATTCTTTACTTTTTAAATATTTTACTTTTTTACCTTTCAATTAGAGGTTAATCTTCAATCCCATGGAGAAGCTGCGGCTGAGCGGCACGTTGCCTGCGTCGATGCCCTGATAGAGCACGCCGTTGGCCACCGAGAATTCGGGATCGCTGCCGAGATAGCGCGTCACAGTGAAGAGGTTGTTGGCCTCAGCCCAGATTTGCAGTCCTTGCAGCCACGAGAGGCTCACGGGCACCTTGTAGTTCAGTCGGAGGGTCTTCAGGCGCAGATAACTGCCGTCCTCGATCCAGCGGTCGCTGAAGCGGCTGTTGCCCATCGGGTCGTCGTAGCTGATGCGCGGAATGTCGGTCACTTGTCCTTCGTAGCGCCAGCGGTTGGTCAGGGCGACGGTCTGGTTGTAGAAGTTGTTGCCGCCTTCGAGCACGCTGCGCTGGTAGTTGAACACGTCGTTGCCGAGCGAGTAGTTGAAGCCGACGGTCAGCGTGAAGTTCTTCCACATGATGTTGGTGAAGATGTTTC
Organism: Prevotella sp.; assembly: GCA_017538195.1. Lineage (GTDB taxonomy): Bacteria > Bacteroidota > Bacteroidia > Bacteroidales > Bacteroidaceae > Prevotella. Next base: position 36,363 of record JAFYJH010000045.1, on the reverse strand, counting down.
CGTAGATGTCGGGATTCGGATTGCCGATGATGGTGCGGTCGGCCTCGTTGATTTCACCGTCGCCGTTGAGGTCGGCGAAGTGGGCGTCACCAGCCGTGAAGGTCTTGTGAGCACCGGTGTTGTCGCGCATGTAGAGATAGCCTCCATTGCCTGCCTGTGCAGCCTCGGCATCGGTGGCGAACACGCCCAAGAAGCGATAGCCGTAGAAACTGCCTGCCTCGTAGCCAACGATGGTTGCGATGTTGTCCTTGCCGTAGATCGACGAGGTGTAACCCTGTGCGGCGAGTTGTCCGCCGATGTAGATTTTGTCGTCGTTGGGCAGCGACTTGATTTTATTGACATAGTGTCCCATCGAAGCACCGATTTCCACGTTGAAGTTCTTCGAGACGATAGGCTTGCCCGTGACGGTGAGTTCGAAGCCCGTGTTTTGGAGCGAACCACCATTCGACCAGTAGTTGTTGATACCGGCGACGGGATTTTCAAAGCTCTTCAGCGTGAGCAGGTTCGACGTCTTGTTGATGTAGTAGTCGAAGTTCACGCCAACGCGGTTGTTGAGCCAATACGACTGCATTCCGACATTGAAACGGCGGGTCTTTTCGTAGGTGATTTCGTCGTTACCGATGTTGTTCAACTGGGCTGCCGTGAGGTCGCGCAGGTATTTCACCACGCCAAACGATGTACGGGCAGCATAGTTGCTGATGTCGTCGTTGCCCGAGATGTCGTAGCCGGCCTTCACGAGCAAGTAGTTCAGCGCGTCGGTCTTCGGGAACCAAGCCTCGTTGGTGAGTGCCCAACCGAGTTGCACACTGGGGAAGAAGCCCCATTTCACGCCTGCTAACTTCAAGCCTGCCGAGTTCTTACCGAAGCGGCTGCTGCTTTCCGCGGCGAGGGTCAGTTGTGCGAAGTAGCGGTTGCGATAGTTGTAGTCGAGGTTGCCGTACCACGTCATGTTCTTCCATGCGTCGGCGATGCCGAGCACGTCGATGTAGGTCATGCTGGCACTGATGTTCGGCTGCTTGTCGTTGGTACCCGAGTTGCGCTGACCCTTCGGCGTGTTGTCGTCGAAAGAGAAGGAAGCGTAGCGGAAACCGCCGTAGGCATCGACAAAGTGCTCGCCGAACTGCTTGGTGAATTGCAGGCGCGTGTCGCTGACGACGCTGGTCTGCTTCGAGAACATCGTGCTGACGAGCGACTCAACGCGACCGATTCCGTCGATGAGGAAAATCGGCATACCGCCTTTCGGACGATAGTAGCGTTGCGAGGTGCGGTCGAGCGTGTAGCTGAAGGTCTCGGTCAGCGAGAGGTAGCGCGAGAACTCGTAGCGCGGAGCGATGACCGTGTTGAACACCATCGTTTCGACGCGGTTCTTGTTGATGGCGTTACCATTGACCAAGAGTGCCGTCGGGTTGCCGAGCGTCAGGTCGCGGTCGAGTCCCGTCAGGAACACATCGGCATCTGAAAGGGTCGTTGTCAGTTGTCCCGTAATATTATTATAGGTGAAGGGACTCAGGAACGGAGCCTTGATGAGCGCGAGCAGCGTGGGCGACGAGACGGGAGCCACGCCGAAGTCCTCGGGTGCGCCGTTGTCGAACACGTTGCGGTTGAGTTTCGTGTATGACATGTCGAAACGTGTCGTGAGCTTGTAGATGACGTTGATGTCGGTGTTGAAGCGCACGTTCAGGCGGTTGAAGTCGTTTTTGCGGGCTGTGCTCTGCGCGTCGGTGTAGCCGAGCGAGAGGTTATACATACCCACGTTGTCACCACCCTGCACGTTGATGTTGTAGTTCTGCGTGACAGCCGTGTGATAGACTTCCTTCGTCCAGTCGGTTTCGTTGTGATACTCTCTGTAGTAGTATTTGCTCTGGTCGTCGCTGAGGAACTTGAATTCGTCCTGATAGCGTCCGATTTCGGGATAGGTTCCGAGCATTTCCGACGCATAGAGGCGATATTGCGATGCGTTCATCATTTCGGGCAGCCGTCCGACGAGCGTCACGCCTGCGCCAATGTTGGCATCGATGCGCGTCGCCATCGAGTGACCGCGCTTCGTGGTGATCATCACCACGCCGTTGCCGCCTTTCGCGCCGTAGAGAGCCGTTGCGTTCTTCAGCACCTGCACTTTCTCGATGTCGGCAGGGTTGATATTGAGCAGCAGGTTGGTGTAGTCGCCGTAGTGGAGCGTGTTGCGCGTCTCCTGCATGTCGCGGACGACACCATCGACCACGATGAGCGGCATGGCATTCGCATTGAGCGAGTTCAAACCGCGAATGAACATGGCTGCGCCGTAGCCCGGACCGCCAGAGCGGTTGATGGCGTGGATGTCGGCACCGATGTTGTTTTCGATTTCGTTTTCCACCGTCAGCGAGGTTGTGTTATTGACGAGTGCCTCGGCGCGTGCCGTCACATTCGTGCCGTTTTCGTACATTGTCTTGAACTTGTCGGGCAGCATCGTGATGCGCAGCGTCTTCGTGCCGTCGCCGATGCCCACCTGCTGGCTGAGGTAGCGCGGCGAATAGACGTAGAGCGAGGTGGCGAATGTCGGCACCTTGATGGTGAATTCGCCCTGCTCGTTGGTCATGGCGGCGTAAAGGCGGTTGTTGAGTGTCTGAACTTGGATACCCGACAGCGGCTCTTTCGACACGGCATCGACCACGATACCCTTCACTTCCATCATGGGATAGGTGGGAAGCTTCGTCTGTACTTTCTTCTTGACGACAGTTTCCTGCACGTCATCGGCATCCAAGTCGTCCTGTGCCACGACGGGCAGGCAGACGGCAGTGGCAAGCAGGATGCCGAAACTGAGAATGATATGTCTTTTCATTGTCATGGAGTTTTAAATTAGTAATGAACCTTATAGTCAGGATGTTCCTTCATGTAGGTATCCAACTCCTTCGGGAGGAGGAACACGCGGTCGATGCGCACGGTGCGGTCGAACTCGGTGCTGCCGACGGGAACGCGGCTGAGAACGCGAAGGAAGGGCGAACCTGCCATGTCGTAGTAGCAAATCGGGAAGGTGATTTCGCCAAAGCAAACGGTATCGACTTTCGACGGGTCGTTGCTGAAGAGGTTGCGCGTCTTGGTCGTCGGATTGCCTTGGTCGTCATAAATCGTATCTACCACCGAGAGCGTAGTCGGGTTGGCAGGCATCGTACCGTTTGCCCTGTTGGAACCCAGTTGCACCTGCACTTGATTGGGCTTGATGTCTTCCGCCGGAATGAATCGGTTGGTGATGTTGGCAGGAACAAATACGATGTAGAGCACGTAGGTGGTCGAGCGAATATCTTTCAAGTAGAAGTTGATTTCCACATTCGACATATTGGTCAGCGGCGACACTTCTAAGTAGCCTTGCTTCGACACTTGGCCAGGTACGTCCGGGTTCTGGGTTTCCGTCGTCACTTTCTTGTTGCCGGAATTACCATTTTCCACGCTACCCACATTGCCGCTATGCTCTGCCTCGACGTTGATCATCGGATTCCAGAAAATCCACGGCTGCAGATGCAGCGAGTCGCCCGTGACGAACATGGCTCCGTTACTCTTCTTCACTGGCGTTGTCGTCCGAAGCATTGCCATGGCATCTTCCGTGTACATTCGCTCGTTGCGAGTCGTCATCAGGGAGTCGATGACGGGCTGTTCGCCGTTTGCCCACTGATTGAGCTTCTTGTTGTCGTAGAGATTGTTGTTGTAGAACAGTCCCGTGAGCATTTTGAAGTGGCTGATGGAATCGTTCCAGTATTCGGGACCGGGCGACAGCGTCACGCGCTCCTGCGTCTGGTTGGTTCCTTTCGAAGAGGGATGGTCCAAATACGTGAAGTCCACATAGTTGTAGCAGTTTCTGATGTACTTCATGGCCTTTTCCCAAGCCTCGTTGGAAGGCACAACCATCGAGTAGTTACTATCCTCGTGTTCGATGTAGGATTTGTGCAGCGTCGTCAGCATGTTGTACTCGTCGAAAACGGAGTCGAGATAGGTGAGCTGACCATCGACGACGGGCCCCGCCGTGCTCTTCGACTCGTTGAGTTTCAGCACGTCGTAGCTGTGGTAATAGTCGCTGATCGAGTCGATGGGGAAATCCTTGTTGTTGAGCGATTCCAGAATGTTCGAGCGGAACTGCAACTTGCCATTGAGGGCATGGAGCACACCGTTGGCACTCGCCACATTGGGCTGTGCCACGGCAATGCCGTCCATCGTGTAGTTGCCGTTGCCCTCGAAGACGAGGTGCTTCAGGTTGAGCATGGAAACCGACCACCCGATCTGGCCCGAAGCCGGATAGTTGTTGCGGGCGATGTGGTTCTGCACAAACTCTTTCCGAAGCGTTTCGTTGCTCTCGCTCATCAGGGCTTCGTAGTCGAAGGTGTCGTTGAGCGGAGCCCAGACCGTCAGGGTCTGCGTCGATTTCAGCAATTCGTCATAACCCGCTTTCTGCACCAGTGCAGCAAATTGCGACAGGTTGGGGTTGGCCGTGATGTTTTCCCAGATGGTTGCCGTGGCAGAGCCTTCCACGGCGCTGCCTGCGTCGTAGTGCTCGTCCCACTCCTTGCAGGAGGTAAAGAGCAAGGAAACGAGGGCCAAGGCTGAGAAAACCAGTCTTATATTTACCTTTCTTATGTTCATAACGATTAAATTTTTAATTGTTAATTTTTAATTGTTAATTGCAGATTAGAACATATCTTCGAGGTACATCGGATTGTTATAGACATTCTCGGGACAAAGCTCGATGTAGTCGAGATAGAATTCCGAAGAGGTGTTGTCGGGAAGCACCGTCTTGAAGCGAATCCAGTATTCGCCCTGCTCGAACTGCTGTTTGACGAGGATTCGGCGCAGGCAACCCGGATAGCGGCGGGAGTTCTTCGATTGTCCGATGTAGTAGTAGGCCATCGGACCGCGCATCCAGCCGAGGCTTCGCATGTTGGCGTCGCTCTCGATACCGTTGTCTTCGGTGTATCTGTAGTAAGGCAGCCAACCAGTCACTTCGTCGGGGATGACGGTTCCCGTCTTCTCATCGACATAACTGGGGTTGGTTTCGTTGAGGTTATACGGCTTGTGGCGCATGTCGAGCGGGATGTCGAGGGCCTTCATCGAGGTGATGGCCGACGTGCGACCGAGGTAGCACTGCATCATGCCGCGAAGTTCGTTGGCGGTGAAGCCGAGGCGGAGTTCGTAGGTTCCGTCGGGCAGCGGCGGCAGGCGCAGGGCGAAGTCGTAGGCACCGTTACAGTTCAACTCGTCGCGCTGGTAGTTACACCAAGGCACATCCTGACCTCCGAGGTAGTAGATTTCGGAGTTGTCGCCGTTATAGACGCGGATGTTCTTACAGAAGTTCTCGGGAATACGCATGTTTCCGTCACCGCCGAAGGTGTCGAAGGTGCCGCCTGCACGGGCTTTCACGTCCTTCGGATTCATTCTGCGCAGTCCGTTGGTCATCATTTCGTGCAAGAACGAGGTGATGTCGAAGCGCATACGCTCGTTGAGCGTTCCGTGCGGCACATCGTAGTCATAGACCAACATGCCGTTGATCGGGTGGATGTAGCCGTTGAGCGACTGGATGTTGTCCTTATTGACAAGGATTCCTTCCTTCATCACGGTTGCGATGGCCGGCGAAGCAAGATCGGCCTCGCGGTCTGTCAGCGTGCTGTTTGTCACCCAGCGGTTGATGCGCGGCACACCGTTGATGCGCGAGAGCTTCATCAGCGTGTAGGGCAGCATCGTTTCCATGTATTCATAGATGGGCGCAGATGCGTGGTTCGACACGCCTTCCTTGTCGGTGAAGAAGAAGTTGTCATACGACACCATGTATTCCAAGATGTGGTATCTCATGAACATATTGAGCGCGTTGTAAGGATTCGAGTAGTCGGTTCCCGTGCTCACTTCAATGCCGTGGTTGCGGAAATAGTCGTACCATCCGCCGTCCTGCTTGGCGCAGTTGCCATAGACTTTTGCGGCAAAGGCAGCGAGGTCGTCGAGGTTGTTGATGCCGTTGGCTTTCAACACCTCGTCGGTCTCGGCGAAGATGGTGTAGCCCAACTTACACGTTCCGGGATCGCCTTCAACGGCGTTGTTTCCTCTGCCGGGCGTGTAGATTCTCTTGTCCTTCGACTTGTTACAGTTGTATTTCTGCGGAATGATGACGTCCCTGCGCTCGAGTGCCGAGAGCGAGTCGGCGAGCGTCGTGGCGACAAGTGCCTGATTGAAGATGGTGAATTCCTCGTGCTTGCTGAGCTCACCTGCGATGAGGTTGTTCGAGCGAGTCAGCACGTGGTCGATTTCATGGAGCACGCCGTTTTCGAGTTCGTTGTCCATCGACACGATTTGCGAGTAGTCGTTCAGCACGAGTCGTTTCGATTCGGGGTCGATCGACGTGTTGATGTCGCGTCCGAGCATCGTGCTGATGGTCATTCCGCTGTTCATATCAACGCCCATCACCTCGCTGTAGAGCAGGTGGAACAGGGCGATGTCATTACAGAGCGAGTCGGTGAGGCCTTCCAGTCCAGGGCCGGTCATGCCGTTGTGGGGCAGTCCGTCTTTGCTCATGTCGTCGTAGAGGCTATCGACGTAGGCTGTTACGGCATCGTTGGTCGGCGCGAAACAGGTGTATGTGCCGTAGGCCGAGAGGATCTGGTCGTAGCCGATACGCTTGAGAATGTAGTTGAAATTACTGAATTGCTCGGGACGATTGACGATGTAGTCCTCGATGGTTTCACCCGTGAAGGTGTAGAGGTTCGACTCGTCGATGTCTTCCTTACAACTGTTCAGCCCCGTCATGACGAGTGCCGCCATGACGATGAAGAGCTTTCCGATATGCTTACTAAAATCGTATTTCATAATCTATCATCGTTTTAGTGTTAATATTTGGTCATAGTTTCATCCTGTATGTACACGGGATTCTGCTTCAACAGTTTATTGACGCGAATCTCGCGTTCCAAAACAGGCCAGTAGAGGAAAGGTTCGCTCTCCATCTTGTAGGCGAAGGCGTCGCCACCGCTCACGTATTTTCTGACAACGAGTTTGATCATTCCGTCGTAGAGGGCGGGCCATGCGGTCTTGTCAGCCAACTTGGTCTTGGCATCGACGCCTTCCATGTGGCGATAGCTGTAGCGCATCAGGTCGTACCAACGCTTGCCTTCGAAGCAGAGTTCGCGTCCGCGCTCGGCGAGAACGAGGAATTCCATCTGGTCCTTGCTCTTGTAGGCACTTTGCTGAAGCGTGTCGGATGCCAGTCTGTACATCGAGCGCTTATTGACGGTCTGAACGAGGTGGAAGGCGCGTTTGAGCGCGTCGTCGTCGTCAGCGTCTGTGGCGAGTTGCACGAGAGCCTCAGCCTTCATCAGCATCACGTCGGGCAGGCGATAGACAATCCAGTTGCGGTTGGTCACACCTGTGTTGCTGGGTCTTTCCTTACCCTTTGCGCTGCTCGGATTTCCGAGGTTCAGATAGTTGTTATCCACCATTTTGCGAATGTCGAGGCCGTTGATGGCTTCGCCGTTGTTGGCATCATAGACCGAGAACCAGAAACGGTAGTCGTTTCTCGAATGGAACGCCATCTGACCCTGTTCGGTGTTGGCATTGGACTCGTACTGGGTGAAAATCTTCGATGCCAGCAGGATTCCGTGGTTGGAATCGTGTCCCGTGATGTAATACTTTCCGAGACCCGTGTTGTTGGAGTTGTACTGCCATTCGAGGATGCTTTCGTGGGCATTGCCATCGACATACAACTCCTTGAACATCTCAGCACCGCCTTCGGCCAAGTGGTAGATGTCTTCCTCGATTTGCGAGGTGCGACCGGCATTGACGGTCTTAAAGTATTCGTCCTTGGCAGTGATGACCTTGTCGGCATATTCCACGCACTTGCGGTAGTCGTCCTCGTTGTGGGTCATCGAGCCGCGCCAGAGGTAGATGTCGGCCAAGAGTGCGCGGACGGCATCGGTCGTGAAGTAGCCCTTGTTGCGCCAGTTTCCTTCGCCGTAGGCTCCCGTTCTCATGATGTAACGCTCCGACTCCAAGAGGTCGTTGATGCAGTATTGCAGCACGCTGTCGGGCGTGGTCTGCGGAATGAGCATTTCCTGATCGTCGTCTTCGTACGACTGTGTTGTGTAGGGCACGTCGCGGAAGGTGCGCACGAGGTAGAAGTAGCACAGCGAGCGCAGGGCGAGCATCTGTGCGCGGGTTTCGTCGTAGTCGCCTTGTGTGAAGGCGGGATCGACTTCGAGCACATCGCCGATGTGGTTGAGAACGATGTTGCAGCGGTTGATGACGCTGTAGAAGTTCTCCCACGTGTTATATCCGTTGGTGGGCAGCAGGTTCACCGCACTGATGTTCTGCAAGTTGGAATTGCCATTGTCCTTGTATTGCACGAGTTCGTCTGAACGGAATGAACCCCAGACGATGGCTTTCTCCTGACAGCCTTCGGAAATCATTTGGCCATAGGCTCCCGTCACCATGTTCTTCACGTCTTCCTTCGTTTTCCAGAAATCCTCGCCGATGGTCTTGTCGGTCGGATAGATGGTCAGGAAGTCGTTGCAACTGACGAGGAGTAAAGGAAGGAGCAAGTAGAGTCCTTTCTTCGCCATTTCATTGAATATCTTCTTTTTCATATCATTCACCTTTTTACTTTTATACCTTTTTACCATTGTATCAGAAGCCAACATTGATGTTCATCGTTATCGACTTGCTGCGCGGAGTCTGGGAGCCGTCCTTGGCAATACCCCATGCGCCGGCACCGTGTTCGGGGTCGGTTCCGCTGTACTTCGTGAATACGAGGAGATTCTGCGCCGACAGGCTGACTGCCAAGTTGCGCAGGCCGAGGGTCTGCAGCGTCTTTTTCTTGAATCTGTAGGAGAGCTGCACATAGCTGAGACGGACAAACGAGGCGTCTTCCACGTAGCGGTCGCTGCCGAGGAAGTTGTAGCCCGAGTTGTACATGGCACGCGGCATGGTCGTCACGTCGCCGTTCTTGCGCCAACGCCAGTTCACTGCCGAACTCTGGTTGTAGGCGTTGAACATCTGCTCAAGGTACATGCGGGCATTGTTCACAACCTTGTGGCCGAGACGATAGGTGAAACTGGTTTTCAGCGTCCAGTTGTCGTAGAAGAAGCTGAAGCCGAAACCACCGCTGATCTTCGGGTTGGAGTTGCCGAGATAGACAATGTCGAGGGCGTTGATCTGGCCGTCGTTATTGACATCTTCATACATGGCATCACCACCTTGGAACTTGTAGGTCGGCGTACCGTCTTTGTAGTTATACACCTGCTGGATGGGGTTTCCGTGCGAGTCCATCAGCACTCTTCCGTCGGCACCGATGGCAATCGGAGCGGTCTTGCCGCTGGCAAGGAAGTCGTTGTTAATGTAGTCGCGGAACTGTTCGCCATCCCAGCCGTGGCTGTTCTTCATGTTGAGCAGCCAGTCGTAGGAATATTGATAGACGCCCTTGTAGCGCAGGCCATAGATCGAACCGAGCGGATTACCCGTCTGAATACGGTTCAGATATTCGCCGCGTGAACTGGCGTCCCATTCCGAGTTGATGGATTCGAGCACGCTCTCGTCCATTTCCACGATTTCGTTGCGGTTCTGGGCGATGTTGAAGTTGGCGCTCATCTCGAACTTGCCAATTTTCAGGAATTTGTTGGCATTGATGTTCAATTCCCAACCTTCGTTGGTCATTTCGCCGACATTCGTCCATGCGAGCGACGAGAAACCAGTGGTCGAAGGAATGCGAACGCCCGACATCAACAGGTTGCGCGTGCGCTTGAAGTAGTAGTTGAAGTCACCCGTGATGAGGTCGTTGAAGAAGCCGAAGTCGCCACCGATGTTATACTGCATCGTGCGCTCCCATTGCAGGCGGTTGAGTTGCAAGCCTTCCAAGTAGGAAATGGCATCACCGCTCACGCCGTAGGTGCCGCTCGAAGCGTAGCGCGCATATTGCAGGTATTCACCGCCGGGCTGACGGCCTACGATACCCCACGAGGGACGGAACGACAACATTGAAATCGTCGGCTTCGCCCATTTCATGAAGGGTTCATCGACAATGTTCCAACGCAGCGAGACGCTCGGGAAGTAACCCCATTTTCTGGCATCACCGAACTTCGTCGTACCGTCGGCACGGAGGGAGAAGCCCAGCACGTAGCGCGACTTGTAGGACATGTGGTTCTGGAACGAGGCCGACATCGAACGCCATTCGCCGTTGCCCGAACTCATCGTCGGGTGCTTACCATCGACCGAGGGAGCCTCGATGCCGTTCGGCACGTTCACGACGCTGATGGTCTGGCTGTTGTTCTGGCCAATCGACATTTCCCACTGTCCGCGCATGGTGACATACCAGTCTTTGTTGCGGAAATGCGGCGTGAAGTTCAGACTATGGCGGGTCGTGAACGACAACGAGTTGTAGTCATAGACCTCGTTGAGGTTGTAGTTTCCGCTCTGCCAGTTGTCGGAACTCAGCGAACCCGGATAGAACTTGGGCTGGCTCTCCGAGAAGATGTCCATATAGACCAGTCCCGTGTAGTCGAGTCGCGTCTTGTCCTCGTCCTTGCCCAAGAGGTAGTAGTCGATCTTGAACTCCGGCGAAACGCGATAGGTCTTGTCGTGTACCCAAGCGAGGTTGGCGATGGCAACGGGGTTGCCAAGGCCACGAATCGACGACAACTGCGACGCCGAGGTGTTGGCCTGCGTGCGGCTGTTGCCCGAAGGCAGCATGATGTAGTATTCGTCGGTGTCGCTTCCGTCGGCATTCTGGCGATAGATGCTCATGTTCGGAGCCATCTTCTGGGCCAGTCCGAGGATTCCCGAGTAGTTCTTATTATTATAGGTGTAGGTCAGCGGGAAGGTCGTGCGGAACACGATGCGGTCGCTGACGAAGTAGTCGAGGGCGAGTTTCGTCGAGAAACGGTCGAGCGTCTGCTTGATGATCGTACCTCTCTGATGGTCGTAACCTGCCGAGATGCGGAAGTTGGCCTTTTCACCACCACCCGAGATGGTCAGGTAGTGATACTGGCTCCATCCGACCTGCTGTACGGCCTTCACCCAGTCTGTGTTGTTGTTCCAGTTCTCGAACTCAGCCCACGAGGGGTTGTAGTTGATTTCGTTGATGTCGTCGGTGGCCGATGCGCTCTGCTGCGGATTGTAGTACATTTCCTTCAGCATCATCGTGTATTCGTCACCGTTCAGCAGGTTGTAGCCCTTCGGCTGCCAGTTGGCCTGCAAGCGGAGCGAGTAATCGACGTGGGTGGCACCGCGAGAACCACGCTTCGTGGTAATCGAAATGACACCGTTGGCACCGCGAGAACCCCAGATGGCGGTTGCGGCAGCGTCTTTCAAAACGTCGATCTTGTCAATGTCCGATGGGTTCACCGAAAGCAGCGCAGCGTAGGTTTCTTCGTTGGCCGAGGCGAAGTCGAACGACTCGTCGGGGTTGTCGAAGATGTTTCCATCGACCACGATCAGAGGCTCCGAGGAACCGTTAATCGAGGTGACACCACGCAGGCGCATCGAAGTTCCCGAACCGAGGTTACCAGAGTTGGCCACGATGTCGAGACCGGCAATCTTACCTTGCAGGGCTTCGTCGGCTGAGGTGAACGAAAGACCTTCCACTTCGCTCATGTTGAAGGTTTGCTTTGCAGACGACACCTCGTTTTCGGGAATGACCAGACCGCCTTGGCGATACTTGGGCTTGGCCTTGATGACCACTTCCTTGATGGTGTTCTGCTCCTCCAGCGTGATGTTGAACGTAGTGTTGTCGCCGATGGGAAGCGTCACTTTCTTGTAACCGACGTAAGACACCTGAAGTTTGTTCTTCGTATTGACGACCTCCATCGAGAAGTTACCGTTGATGTCGGTCTGCGCATTGGACACGATACGGTTGTTTCCGTCGATTTCCACGACGTTACACATCATGATCGGGCCTTCCAAGTCGCTGACTGTACCCGAGATGCGCGTGCCCTGAGCCATTGCTGCCGTGCTGAATAGGGCGCAAACGGCTATTAAGAGATATTTAATATTCTTTGTTTTCATATTCCGGCTCTTTTTTAATATTTCTGATACAAACGGCTGTCATACAACCTTCTGAAGGCCGATAGTTTCTGCTTGGCTTTCGAACCGCTCCAAAGTCCGTCGTAGCGGTCGGTGTCGCGGTGAGAGTTCAGCGGCGAGGAGATTTGGTGGATCACGGCAAACGACGAGGTCGTAATCGACTTCTCTTCGCCCTTACCGTTTTTGTCCTCTGCGTTGGCTATCTTGCTGAACACGTAGTCGCGAGCCATCTGATTCACAACTTTTCCAGAGTTGGCATTCACAGTAACGCTGTTGCCACGATTGTCGGTCACGGTCATTGTCTTTCCGCTGCCGCCGACGGTGAGTTTCTCGCGGATACCGAGCGAGTCGGAACAAGCCGTTCCATAGACACCGGCATCGATGACATTGTCGGCATAGACGGAATTGTCTTGGAAATTATAGCGCACGAAGGCGTTGATTTCCTCGATCATGGCGAGTGCCTTGTCGCGAGCGGCCTGCAAATCGGGCGACGGATTGCCGCTCGACTGACTCCATTCCTCTGCGTAGGCATCGTAGAGTTGCTGAATGTCGTCCCAAGTCGGCAGTCCGAGGCTGTAGGCCTTCTGCATGGCTTCGTTGTCGGGCACATAGACCGTATAGTTGTACGAGTTGAAGAATTTTACATCTTTGTCAAGTCCGTAGTGACCGGCCTCCTCGACGAAAATCAGATAGCCGTCGCGACGTGTTTTCTTCGTCAGATTGTTTTTCTCCTTCATTCTGTCGGATGCGAACCAGAACAGGTCGTCGTTGCCGTCGAAGCCGTTCAACAGTTTGACGAATTCCGAGAATTGTTCGTTCTCGTGCAACACTTTGTAAACAGACTTCTGCGGAGCCTGAATCAGGTTGTCGATGGCGAAAGCCGTACCGTTTCTCTGATGATAGGTTGAAAGGACATAAGACACGGGCAGTCCTTCGTCAATCTGGCCACCGCTCATCACGGTTCCATTCTCAAACTTGACTTCGCCGCCGTGCTTCGTCTTGTAGTAGAGATTCGTGCCCATCTTCTCGCCATCGTTCAAGACGACGGTGTGATAGTTCAGAATGTCTTTCAACTGCGACTTGAACTTGTCTTTCGTCAGACGCTCGATGGAGTCGGTTTCTTCCGTTCCCACGATGCCCGTCGTCGGGTCGTATTTCCATGACGAACAGAACACGTAGGGACTTCTCTTGGCGTCGTAGTAGAAGCGCAGTGCGCGTGGCTGCGGGCTCTTCAGCATGGTCGGGTCGATGTAATACTTGTTGCCGAAAGCCTCGTCGGTCGGGATGAACAGACCGTAGTTGGCGCTCATGGCCAAGAGGTAGGCGTAGTAGTTCATGCTGTAGCCGAGCGGCGTGCCCATCGTGCTCGAACCGTCTTGGATGGCGGTGTTCATGATGCGCATGTTGGTGCTCAGGAAGGCCGGTGCCGACACTGCGACATACTGGTTCGGCGCGAACACGGTGTTGAGCATGTAAACCACGCCGTTGTTGGCGATTTTCACGTCGTAGCCGCCGTTGGCATCGCGGTTGATGGCGTCGATCGACAAGCCCATCGGGTCGGAAGCGTCGTCCATGATGTCGCCGAACTTGCTCGGGACGGTATTGACAAACGACGATTTCATCAGGTTGTTGATGAAGGCCACGATGATGTTGCCCGGAATCGAGTCGATGTTCTCGCTAAGGTTGGCCTCGGTGTTTTCCTGCTTGCCGAACTGGTCGATGAGGAAGGCTCCGCTACCGCCCGGCAGGAAGTACTGCTTCATGGCCTCGTCGGTCGGGACGAACACGGCTGCAAGGTCGGAAAGTTCGTTGCCACCCATACCATTGACATAGGCGTTCCAACCCGGGTCGTAGTTGAGCAGGTTGGGCACCGACTGGTTGTTCGGGTCTTGATTCAAAGCCTTCGAACCCTGCGAGCGCTGGCTGAAGTAGCGCCACTGGTAAATCGAGTCGATGAGCGGCTTGCCGTAGGCCTGCGCGTAGTCGTTGTAACGGTTGGTGAGTGACGACTCGTAGAACGGTGCGCAGAAGCGGTCGAGCATTCGGCTGAAGTAGTTGCTCTGGCCGTTGTTGCGAATCACTTCTGCCACGTTTCCCGGCGGCACGAGCACGTCTTCCAACTGGTGGATGTAGCCGTTTTTACAGGTTACGTCGGCCTTGACCACCTTGTTGCGGAAGATGTAGGCCGATTTCTCCGACTCGTTGTACTTCGAGCCTGTGATGACCTCGAAGTCGCTGCCGTCGCCGCGCGTGGTGATGCTGTTGCTAATCATCTGCTCAGCGGTGAAGTGCACCATCATCGGGTCGGTTGCATCCATGACAAGGTTGATGCCTTTGTCATAGAATTTCTCCCAGTAGGCGTTGTTTTTCGGCATTCCCGAAGGACCGTAGATGTGGGTGATGGAGTCGTAGCGCTCACCGCCAATGCGGTGTTTCAGAACGATTCCCTGCTGCAACTCGCCCGTCACCATTGCGTTAGAGAGCATCTCCACGAGGATGGGGTTGTTGAGCATCGACGTGTTGAGCAGCAATTTCTTCATCGACTCAGTCAGGTCCTCGTACTTCGTCACGCCCCACGGATTGCTCCGGTAGAAACGCTCGAAAGCCTCGTCGTTGGCGGGGAACACGGTCTTTGAACCGGTCTTGGCCAATGTCTCGGAAAAACCTAAGTCGTCGATGAGCCGCACATAGTTGTTGAAAGTACCTGAAAGCACTTCCTGATTGGGATTCTTCAACTGGTCGTAGATGCTTTCGCCCAGCCAACTCGGATAGTTTCCGGGTTCGTCTAAGTCGTAGCGATCTTTACAAGATGTGAAGAGTCCACCACAAATCACTGCCAGACTCAAGCCAACAAAGGCTTTTCTGGTCAGTCTAAAAAAGCGGTAATTCATACAATCTTACAATTTTTAGTTTATATTTATACATTATATTATACGCGTACGCGCAAAAGGTCATGAAATTTGGGGCAAAGTTAATCATTTTTTTTAAAATGGGCACAGAAATTCGCGTTTTTTTATGAAAAAACGTATTTTTTCTAAAAAAATCATATAAATTCCGTCGGAAAATTTTCTATTCCATCGGGAACAGTCCGAAGAGTTTCGCGTCGATCATGTCGATGACTTTCTGGAGGTCTTCTGCCGACTCGCCGAACTTCACCTTGTCGCCATCGACGATGATGAGGTTGCCCTTGTAGCCCTCGATCCATTCTTCGTAGCGGCGGCCAAGTCCTTCGAGATAGTCGATGCGGATGCCCTGCTCGAACTCGCGTCCGCGCTTCTGAATCTGGGCGACGAGCGTGGGGATGGTCGAGCGGATGTAGATCATCAGATCGGGCAGTTTCACGAGCGAAATCATCAGGTCGAACAGGTCGGTGTAGTTCTCGAAGTCGCGGTCGGACATCAGACCCTGCGCGTGGAGGTTGGGCGCGAAGATTCGCGCGTCCTCGAAGATGGTGCGGTCTTGGATGATGGTCTCGGGCGAGCGCGAGATTTCGACGACTTCCTTGAACCGTTTGTTGAGGAAGTAGATCTGTGTGTTGAACGACCAGCGCGCCATATCGGCGTAGAAATCGCTGAGATAAGGGTTGTTGTCCACGGGCTCGAACCTCGGGGTCCAGCCGTAGCGCTTGGCAAGCAGCGTGGTGAGCGTCGTCTTGCCGCTTCCGATGTTTCCTGCAATGGCTATGTGCATAATTTCTAATCTTTAAAAAGTCCAAACAATGTTCTGTCGATTTTGTCGATAATCGAGGCGAATTCCTTGGGATTGTGCTCGAAGTCGATGGGGTCGGCATCGATGACGAGCAGCCGGCCCTTGTATTTGTTGAAAATGAAGTCTTCGTAGCGCTCGTTGAGGTTGCGCAGATAGTCGAGCGGAATGGTCTGCTCGTAGTCGCGACCGCGCTTCTGGATGTTCTGCACGAGATGAGGCACGGAGGCGCGAAGATAGATCATCAAATCGGGATTTTTGATCACGTAGAGCATCGACTCGAAGAGTTCCATATAGGTCTGGAAATCGCGGTCGGAGAGATTGCCCATTGCGTGGTTGTTGGCGGTGAATACATAGACGCCCTCGTAGATGGAGCGGTCTTGAATGATGGTGTTTTGGGCCTTGGCGATGTCGAGCAGGTCGCGGAATCGCTGCTTGAGGAAATAGATCTCAAGCGCGAAAGACCAGCGGGCGATGTCGGCGTAGTAGTCTTCGAGATAGGGGTTGTAATCGACGGCCTCGAAACGCGGTTCCCAGCCGTAGTGACGGACGAGAAGGTTGGTGAGCGTTGTCTTGCCGCTGCCTATGTTTCCTGCGATGGCGATATGCATTTTTTTGAAGGGATTTGAAGGGTTTTTAAAGGAAGTGAAAGGGAAGTGAAAGGGATTCTATAGATTTTTTTCGGGATAGAGCGTGTCCCACCACGTGGCGTCGCCCTTGAGCCATTTCTGGAACCAAGCGAAGGTGGTGTTCTGCCATTTCTGACGTTTTTTATAGTCGAGAATCCAGTGGTTTTCGCCCTCGACGACGACGAAAGCGGTCTCGCGTCCGAGCAGTTTCAGGGCGGTGTACATCTGAATCGACTCGCCGACGGGCACGTTGGTGTCAGCCGTTCCGTGAAGGAAGAGAATCGGCGTGTGGATTTTGTCGGCGTTGTAGAGCGGACTGTGCTCGACGTAGAGTTCCTTGTGCGACCACGGATAGCTGTTGGCCATCGCCACCTCGCTGTAGCTGTAGCCCCAGTAGCCCTCGCCCCAGTAACTCGTGTGGTCGCTGATTCCGGCGTGGCTCATCGCGGCGGCGAAAATGTCGGTTTTCGTCTGAAGATACTGCGTCATAAAACCGCCGTAACTCGCGCCGAGGCAGCCGATGTGCTTGCTGTCGATGAAAGGATGGTCCTCGGCGAAACACTTCGTTCCCTCGATGATGTCGTCGGCAACGAAATCGCCTGCCGTGTTCACGTGGCGCGAGGCGTATTCCTGTCCGAATCCGGCGGCTCCGCTGGGATTCACGACAAAGACGACATAGCCCTGCGCGGCGTAGAGATGGGGCGCGTAGCCGCTCTCGAAATAGCGCGGCGTGGGCGAGCAGCCGCCGTAGTAATAGACGAGCATCGGGTATTTTTTCGCGGCATCGAACGAGGGCGGCAGGTAGTAGCGGGCGCAAATCGTGTCGCCTCGCGAACCCACGAAGTCCCAATCCTTGCAGTCGCCGAGCGCGATGTCGCCGTAGAGTCGGGCGTGTTGGTCTTCGACGAGGGTCGATTTCTGCGTTTTCAGGTTGGTCAGGTAACTGCGCGCACTGTTCGACGCGCTCACGCCCGTCCACGCGGCCAGAGGCTGCGTTTTTGCCAACGAAAAGCGACGGACGCAATCTTCAGAAGTTTCTATCTGATTGATTTTCAAAGTTTTAGCATCAGCCGAGAAGAAATTGATTTTGTCGCGGTCGTTGGCGGTGAAATAGAGTTTTCCGTCTGCTCTACTCCACTGGAAATCGTCGATGCTGGGGTTGAACGAGCGCGTGAGCGGCGTGGCTTTGCGCGTGGCGACATCGACGAGGTAGAGTTGATAGTCATACATACTCGGCGTGCGACCCGTCGGAACGTTTTTGCCGATGCTGCCAAAGGCTTCGGGCGAACCTTTCACCGCGAGCGTTTTACCGTCGGGCGAGAACTTTGCCGAAGCGATAAAACCGTCGTCTTTGACGATTGTATCAGCCTTCATCGTCTGCAAATCGAGCCTCAAAATCGAGTAAAGCGTCGTCGGACGCTCGGTCAAGCGACTTTTCGAGGTGATCAGCAGCACGTGGCGACCGTCGTCGGAAATGTCCAAGAGCGATGCGTCGTGATGGCCGTAGGTGAGCGGTTGGGCGATGCCCGTCGCTAAGTCGTAGTAAATCAAACTGTTACGATTGCGCCATCCGGGTTGGCGGTCGTCGGGTTCCACGTATTGATGAACATCCTTGTCGCCTTTCGGACCATCGTTTTTATGCGTGAGAATCAAGAATTTCTCGGTCGGCGAAATGCGGAACGCATCGTCGCTGAGGCCCGTCGCCAACGTGCTGACCGCGCCCGTCGCAGGCTCGACCGTGACAATCCTTCGACCGCCCTCGCTGGGCTGCGTGTAGTAGTAGCGGTTCGAACGCGGCATCCACGAAATCGCCTTCTCGCTCTCGCCGACGATGCCGCCCGTCTTTGTGTCGGTCACGCGGTAGCGCGTCGAAGACTTGCCCGTGCTGAGCGTTTCGGTGTAGGAAGTGATGGCGTAGCGACCGTCGGGACTCAGGCTGAGGCCGCCAATTCGCAGGCCGTCGTAGAGGTCGTTGAGGGTCAGCAGGCGTTTTCCCGTCACAGCATCGGCGGTCAGGTCGGCGTCGGTCGAAATTTTCACGCGAACCGTGTCGCTGCCGGCCTTTTCCGTCAGAAATTTGACGACAAATTCGTGCGTTCCGGGCTGCAACTGCGTTTCGCCACCGCCGATTTTACTGCCATCGAGGTAAAGATGGTAGTTTTTCAGCCCTTTCACGCTGATTTTCGTCTTGGCGAAGGCCGAATTTTGCACTTGGAAGCCCAAGAGGTGGAGCGACGGCGTGGCCGAATGGGAGAAAACCGTGTCCTCGACGACCTTCGCCGACTTCACAAGGTCGAGTTTCAGCGGCGTTTCGAGCAGACTCTCGGTTTTGAACTGCTTCGAATCGAGCGAAACGCTGTCGAGCATCAGCGGAGCGCGCATCTCGTAAGGTCCGGCGTAGCGGAATCGCTCAATTTTGATGTCCTTCGCCATCGCCGAGGCGGAAATCAGTGCCAAAATGACGGCAAAAATTGATTTTTTCATATCGTTTCAAGTGATTTTCTGTCGTTTGAATGATTATTTCCTGCAAAGGTACGATTAAGTGAGGGAAAAACCAAATAAATTTGAGTTTTTCCGAACAAAAGTAACTTGCACGAAGTGAAAGTTAGATAAATTTTGGTAGAAAAAGCGTCTTTTCGGATAAAAAATGAGCAAAATACAGTTTTTATGCTTATTTTTGCAGCCAGAAAGTTTATTTTTGCCCGTTTTACAGTCAAAAAATCGAAAAAATGCAACATTGCATCACGACCGAAACCCCGAAACGACCCGACGGACAACAGTCGGTTTTTCAACTTCGCACACCGCCGATGTCGGTGGTGCGCATCGGGATTGTCGGACTCGGCGAGCGCGGTCAGAAGGCTGTGGAACGACTTCGCAGCATCGAACACGCCGAAATCGCCGCTCTCTGCGATGTTTCGGAAGAGCGCGTGAAAGCGGTTGCAGAAAATCTCACAACTCATCACCCAAAACTCACCACCCAACACCCATCACTCATCACCCAAGACTTAGACCTTATTTATATATGCACCGACTGGGCATCGCACGTGCCGATTGCGCTTGAAGCGATGAACGCAGGGAAGCACGTTGCCATCGAGGTTCCCGCCGCGATGACGTTGGAAGATTGTTGGGCTTTGGTCGATACCGCCGAGCGCACACAACGCCATTGCACGATGCTCGAAAACTGCTGCTACGACAGTCGGCATCTTTCGGCCTTGGAAGCCGTCAGAAAGGGCGATTTCGGCACAGTTGTCCACGTCGAGGGCGCTTACATCCACCCGATTGGCGAGCGATGGACTCCGTGGCGCGTCGCCGTGAATCAGCAGTTGCGGGGCGACCTCTACCCGACGCACGGAATGGGTCCTGCCTGCCAGTTGCTCGACATCCACCGCAGCGACCGACTCGAAACGCTCGTCAGTATGGACACGAATGCTTTTCAGCGCGACGACTTCCGCAACGGCGACCACACAACCACGCTGATGCGCACGCGCAACGGCAAAACCATTCTTTTGCAGCACAATGTCGTCAGTCCGCACGAATACACGCGCCGCTACCACGTTGTCGGCACGCGGCAGTCGATTGAGAGCAGCGATAGCACACCCCACGACCTGATGAGCCAACGTATGGACAGCCGCCTCATCGAGTGTCTGCATCGCGGACTTCCGCTCGACATCGACGTCTATGACCTCGCCGAATGGTGCGCCGTGAGCGAACTTTCGCGCATTTCCATCGAAAACGGCAGTCAGCCAGTCGCCTTCCCCGATTTTTTGCGAAAATAATCGCCTAAAAATCCTTAAAAAACGCCGCATCAGATTGATTTTCGCATTTTCCAGAAAGATTTTTTTGTCAAAAGACGAGAAAGTCGAAATTTTGTTGTACTTTTGCAGGGCAATGTCGAAAATTTCAAACAATTAAAAACATAAATTTATGAAACGGACAACATTTTTTTCGATTCTCATTGCAGCATTGATGCTGCCTGTAACAATGTGGGCACAGCAGCCCGAAGCCGGTAAGTTCGACTGGCCTTACACCGTGAAAGACGGCACCATCGTGACGGAAGTCCCGACGATGCCTGCCGGACAGCAGACCGCTCTCGGACTGGTCACGCCGAAAATGGACGTGGTGCGCGTGGCATTCGTCGGTCTGGGTATGCGCGGACCGGGCGCGGTGGAGCGTTGGACACACATTCCGGGCGTTCAAATCGTGGCTCTCTGCGACTATGTGGAAAAACGCGCCGAAGGCTGTCAGAAGTATCTGAAAAAGGCTTCGATGCCGCCTGCCGACATCTATTCGGGCGAAAACGGCTACAAGGAACTTTGCAAGCGCACGGACATTGACGTGGTCTATATCGCCACCGACTGGATTCACCACTTCCTCGTGGCGAAAGAGGCGCTGCTGAGCGGTAAGCACGTAGCGATTGAAGTGCCGTCGGCGATGAATATGAACGAAATCTGGCAACTCATCAACCTCTCGGAACAGAAGCGTCTGCACTGCATGATTCTTGAGAACTGCTGCTACGATTTCTTCGAGTTGAACTCACTGCACATGGCTCAGCAAGGACTTTTCGGCGAGGTGATTTACACGATGGGTGCCTATCGCCATGAACTCTCGCAGTTCTGGGATTACTACTGGAAGACGGGCGACGACGACAAACTCGGCTGGCGACTCGACTACAACCAGAAATTCCGTGGCGACGTCTATGCCACGCACGGACTCGGTCCTGTGGCTCAGGTGCTCGACATTCACCGTGGCGACCGTATGAAGACGCTCGTGGCAATGGACACCAAGCCATTCAATGGCCGTCAGTTGGTGAAAGACCGCACGGGCAAGGACGAGGAATTCCGCAACGGCGACCACACCACGACGCTGATTTCGACCGAAAACGGCAAGGTCATCGAAATCCACCACAACGTGATGACGCCGCAGCCCTACAGCCGTATGTATCAACTCACGGGTACGAAGGGTTTTGCCAATAAATATCCCGTCGAAGGCTATGCGCTTTCTGGCAAGGACATGGCTGAAGCAGGCGTGAAACCCGACCACGAGAACCTCAACGCCCATAGTTTCATGAGCAAGAAAGACATGGATGCGCTGCTGAAGAAATACACCTCGCCCATCGTCAAGAAATACGGCGAAGAGGCGAAGGAAGTCGGCGGACACGGCGGTATGGACTTCATCATGGATGCCCGTTTCGTCTATTGCCTGCGCAATGGTCTGCCTCTCGACATGGATGTCTATGACCTCGCCGAGTGGTGCTGTTTGGCCGAACTCGGTGCCGTTTCGATGGACAAGGGAAACATGCCCGTCGAAGTGCCCGATTTCACTCGCGGCCACTGGAACGATGTGAAAGGTTATCGTCACGCATGGGCTTCGCCTGAAGTCGAGGCTGCCACCAACGCCAGCGGAAAAGCCTTCACCGAGCAGTTGAAGTCGGTCGGCAAGGTCTATTGGGAAACGCTCGAAAAGAAGGGCGAAAAAGCCGCTCAGAAAGCCCTCGCCGCCGCCAAGAAAAAGGCTGCGAAAGCCAAGAAATAAGATGAAATCGCTTAGAGAACTTTTTAGAATAGGAAAAGGGCCGTCGAGTTCCCACACGATGGGACCGCAGAAGGCCGCCCAAATCTATGCAAAGCGTCACTCCGAAGCCAAACGCTTCGAGGTGACGCTCTACGGTTCACTCGCCGCCACAGGCAAGGGACACATGACCGACACGGCGATTTGCGAAGGTTTGCAATGCGTCGCGCCAGTCGAAATCGTCTGGAATGTGCGTGAATACCTGCCTTTCCATCCCAACGGAATGAAATTCGTCGCCATCGATGCCGACGGAAACCGCCACGACGAATGGACGGTTTACAGCGTGGGGGGCGGTGCACTTTCGGAAGGCGAAAACGACACGCTCAAACTCGACGGCGAGGAAGTGTATTCGATGCAAACGCTCAGCGAGATTCAAGAATGGTGTGAACGCTACGGACGCGGCTATTGGGAATACGTTGAGAAGTGCGAGGACAGCGGTATTTGGGACTATCTGCGCGAGGTTTGGAACACGATGCAAGCCGCTGTGGAACGCGGTCTCGACAACGAAGGCGTACTGCCCGGACCGCTCGGACTGGCTCGCAAGGCTCCGACCTATTACATCAAAGCATCGGGCTACAAAGCCCATCTGCAAAGTCGCGGACTGGTTTTTTCCTACGCGCTCGCCGTCAGCGAGGAAAATGCGTCGGGCGGCATCATCGTCACCGCTCCGACCTGTGGTTCCAGTGGTGTGTTGCCAGCCGTTCTCTACCACCTTTCTCGCGGTCATCTGTTCTCTGAAAAACGCATCCTGCACGCCATCGCCACGGCAGGTCTCATCGGCAATGTCGTCAAGCAAAACGCCTCGATTGCAGGTGCCGATGTCGGCTGTCAGGGCGAAGTCGGCGTAGCCTGCGCGATGGCCTCAGCCGCCGCCTGCCAACTGTTCGGTGGCTCGCCTGCGCAAATCGAATATGCTGCGGAAATGGGACTCGAACACCATCTTGGCATGACTTGCGACCCGATGTGCGGCCTCGTACAGATTCCCTGCATCGAGCGCAACGCCTTCGCTGCCACACGCGCCCTCGACTCGCAACTCTACGCCGCCTTTAGCGACGGTCGCCATCGCGTCACCTTCGACCGCGTCGTGCGCGTGATGAAAAAGACCGGCCACGACCTTCCATCGCTCTACAAAGAAACCAGCGAAGGCGGCCTCGCCGTCACGGAATAAAAATAAAATCAAATTTATTTTGCGTTTTGCCCGTTTCTTTGTACCTTTGCACCCGCAATCGGACTTGTAGCTCAGTCGGTTAGAGCAACAGACTCATAATCTGGAGGTCGTAGGTTCAAGCCCTACCTGGTCCACGTTGAGAATCAAGGAGTTACGAAGATTTCGTGACTCCTTGATTATTGTTGGTGAACATAAAGTGGAAAATCTTCACATGATTTCCTGCAAATTTCCTGCAAATTTCTTGCAGGTTTCAAGAATTTTTCCGAACTTTGCAATGGTTGTGCATAGCAATGGATTACAAATTTAATTCAACCAACAGGAATATAGAGCTTATGAGAAAGTGTTGCATACTGCTGATGATGATTGCTGCTACAGGCTGTTTGGCACAAAAAGACTCCGTCAACCAGCTCAGTTTCAGCATGGACGTGCTGACGCACGGCGAGGCTTGTGGCGGCGGACTGCCCAAAACAGAAGGCGGTTCGGATGAAGACAAATCGCGTTTCATGGTGGGACGTGTACGTCTGAATGTGGATTACCAGCGTTCCGGGCTGCAGGTGCATGCCGTCATCCAGAACAAGGCGATATGGGGCATGGAAGGCAATAATGCCTTAACGCTCTATGAGGGCTGGGTGAAGATGGCTGCCAAGAACGGGCTCTTTGCGCAGATGGGGCGTATCGCCTTGGCATACGACGACGAACGAATCATCGGTCCCAATGACTTCGCTACAGCAGCCCAGTCCCACGATGTTCTCCGGCTTGGCTATGAAGGGAATGGGCACAAAGCACATGCCATACTGGCCTATAACCAGAATGGCGACAATTGCTATAACGGCACATATTATGACGGCGGCGCGCAGTTGTACAAAACGATGCAGACCGTGTGGTATCACTACGATGTGCGGGAATTTCCGTTAGGAGCCTCGCTGCTCTTTATGAACATCGGGCAGCAGGCTGGATGCTATGTCGAGGTCGATGACGAATGGGGTGGTAAGAAGAAGGCGCCCGAAGAATACAATGAACCTCGCACAGAATATCAGCAGATGTATGGTGGCTACATCAACTTCCATCCCAAGCACCTGACGCTGGAAGGGTCATATTACCGCCAAACGGGTAAGGTAGTCAACAATTTGAAGCAGGCAAGGAAGATAAAGGCATGGATGGTTAGTGCGAAAGCTACGGTCAAACCTACTGAAAACTATGGTTTTGTACTGGGCTATGACTATCTGAGTGGTGACGAATATGTACCTGTAATCCATGGCGGATCTCTGGGCATGCCACTCCAAGAGTATGAAGGCGGCTTCGCTCCTCTTTACGGATCAAGAACCAAGTTTTACGGCATCCTTGACTATTTCTACGAGAGTGCTTACATCAATGGCTTTACACCGGGACTGCAGAATGCCTATTTAGGAATAACAGGCAAACCAGCATCAAAGCTTAGTTGTAGTGCCACCTACCATTATCTGGCTACAGCCACAGAACTTTACGATCTCGATCGTACGCTGGGCCACAGCATCGAACTACAGGCCAGCTATAAGTTCTCGAAGGACATATCCTTAGTTGCAGGCTATACCCAGATGCATGGCACTGAGACCATGGACCGCCTAAAACAAGGTAGTGGCAGCAAACAAGCCCGCTGGGGGTGGTTCTCGCTGGTAATATCACCGAGTTTATTTACTACAAAATTCTAATAATTATGCAGACCTATCCATTACTTCAATCGCAGTTGGGAGTGTTCTACGACTGCATGAAATATCCGCAGGTGATGCAATACAATATTCCATGCATCACGGAGTTGACAAACGAAATTGACCTCCAGCGAGTAGAGGAGGCCATATTGGCAATATTTGCTGTACGACAGGAATTGCGCATGCGCTTCCTTATCGATGAGAATGGAGAGCCGCGCCAGTATGTGGATGAAAACAAACGGCTGACCATCGTGCGTCGTGAAATGTCGGAAACCGACTTCCGGCAGTATGCCTATCATGGCTTCTGCCGCCCGTTCGACATCATGGGCGAAGAGCCGCTG
This sequence comes from Prevotella sp., assembly GCA_017538195.1. Lineage (GTDB taxonomy): Bacteria > Bacteroidota > Bacteroidia > Bacteroidales > Bacteroidaceae > Prevotella. Next base: position 11,252 of record JAFYJH010000045.1, on the reverse strand, counting down.
CTGCGCGTGGAACTCGTCGGTACGACAGAAGGGAAGCACTACATGCTGCTGGATATCCATCATCTGGTGTCTGACGGCACCAGTTATCTGGTGCTCTTCCCACAGCGCGACCTGCCGTTGGCCTACGAAGGGAAACCGCTGCCTGTGCAGGAATATGGCATCTTGCAAGCTGCCGAGGACGAGGCGTCACGCATTGGCGACGAGGAATATGAGCGGGCAAAGGCGGAGATGACAAAGAAATATGCAGGCGTAGAATTGGCGACGCTTTCGGCTCGTCCAGAGAACCCTGTAGGCGAAATGGGGCAGGAGTCGGCATATATCAATCGTGCAAAGGTGGACAATTGGTGTCAGGAGAATGGTTTCGCACCTTATCAGCTTTTCCAAGCGGCGTTCAGTTACGTGCTTTCGCGACTGGTGCGCGAGGAAAAGGTTGCCTATACCACCATTTACCATGGACGCCGCGACCCACGAGTCAAACAAGCATACGGTATGTTCGTGCGTACGATTCCGTTCATGATGGAAGTCAAGAAGGAGCAGACCGTCCGCGAGTATATCGCCAGCGTCCATGCCGAGATGAAGGCAACGCTTTCGCAGTTGGCTTATCCTTTCTCGCATTTCTGCCGCGATTTGGGCGCACAGCCAGGCATATCATTCAACTTCACGGCTCTTCCAGGCTGGGAGGAGGCTTACCATTTCGGAGAAACACATTGTCCGCTGGTGCAGCAGGATCGTGGTGACGTGTTCTATGACATGCTCGCGCATATTTTCCTCGCCGATGAAAATTACGACATCCGCATGGAGTCGAGCCTCGCGATGAACAGTCGCAAGCAGATGCGCACCATGGCCGACGCCATCAAAGCCACGATGGAGCACATGATGGCGCAACCCGATGCCAACATCAACAGTATCAGCATTGTGAGCGACGAGGATGCCGAGCGTATCATCAAAATGGGCACAGGAAAAGACATTGACGTGGATTTGAGCAAAACCTTCGCCAACCTCTTCACCGAACAGGCGAAACGCACACCCGATGCGCCTGCTGTGGTCGATAAGGATAGTCAATTGACTTACGGCGAAATGGACCGCTACTCGAATGCTCTGGCGCACCAACTGATTGACTTCGGTGTGCAGCCCAACGACTTCGTTTGCGTCATGCTCGACCGCAAAAAGGAGTTCCCGCTGTCGGTGCTGTCCATCCACAAGGCCGGCGCCGCCTATACTCCACTCGACTTTGAATATCCCAACGAGCGATTGAGTTACATGCTTGAAAACTCCGAGTCGAAGGTGCTGATTACCACGCATGAAGTGTTGGAGGCGAAACAAGCCGAAGGCGATTTCAACATCGCTGCCGCCAAGACCTTCTTCATGGATGATTTCATGGCGAATGTGCCCGATGCGGAACCCATCGACCTGTCGAATCCCGACGGCCTCGCATACATGATTTATACTTCTGGCTCCACTGGCAAACCCAAAGGCGCGATGCTTCACCAAGCCGGACTGCGCAACTTTATCGCCGTGGTCATCGACATGGAACAATTGACGGCAGAAGACCGCGTCAGCGGGCATCGTTCCTTCTCGTTCGATGCGCATATCGAGGATATGTATCCAGTGCTGACACTGGGTGGTTCATTCCATATCATGCCAACTGAGATTCGTAAGGACCTCGCTCAGATCCGCCAGTTCCTGATAGACCATCAGTGTACGGGTGGCGGCTACTCGACAGCCATGACCAGCCTGCTGCTCAACACCTTCGACGACCTGCCCATCCGATTTACAACTGGTGGTGGTGAGAAGATGGATGGCGTCTATAGCGACCACATTGAGATTATCAATGTATATGGTCCTACAGAGTGTACCGATGACACTTCTTATTATAGCATCGCTCCAGGCCGACGTGTAGAGAATATCCCTATTGGTCAGAGCGTGGCCAACAACTGGAATTTCATTGTCGATACCGCAGGCAATCTCGTACCACAAGGTGTGGCTGGTGAGTTGTGCTTCGCAGGTGTTCAGGTGGGACGCGGCTACTGGCGACTGCCCGAGCGTACTGCGAAGTCGTTTGTCGATTGTCCGTTTGTGAAGGAGGACCGCTGGGGCCGTCCTGTCCGTATGTACCACACTGGCGACCTCTGCCGATGGAATGAGGATGGTCAGATTGAGTACATGGGACGTATCGATACGCAAGTGAAACTTCGTGGCTTCCGTATCGAGTTGGGTGAGATAGAGAGCAAAGTCCTTAATATCGACGGAATCCGCCAGGCAGCAGCTGAAGTGCGTAAGGTTCAGGGCAACGAACACCTCGTGCTCTACTATACTGTGGTCGATGGTTGTGCCATCGACGATGCTGCCATCCTCGCTGCACTCAAGGCTTCTTCTTTGGCCGAATACATGGTTCCTGATGTCTATATGCGCATGGAAGTGATGCCAATGACACCTAACGGTAAAATCAATCGCAAGGCACTGCCCGCTCCAGAACTCCAACGCACCACTGAGTATGAGGCTCCTCAGGGCGAAATGGAAGAGCTCTTCTGCACCATCTTCTCTGACGTCTTGAAGATCAAGGAGGTGGGTGCTACCGACAACTTCTTCGAGATTGGCGGTACGAGCATCAATGCCATCAAGGTTATCGTGGAGGCCAGCAAACATGGTGTACAGATTGTCTTCAACGATCTGTTTACCCAGAAGACACCACGATCTTTGGCCGCGTTTGTCAATGGAAACGAAGGTAAAACGGCAGTTGCAGCAGCAACTCCTGAGGCCACGGCTCCTGTCATCGACTCCCCAGAGGCGGAACACTTCGCTCCGCTCAATGCGCTCCTTTCTGCTAACAGTCTCGACAACTTCCGCGAGGGTAAACGTCAGACTATCGGTGATGTGCTGCTCACAGGTGCTACAGGTTATCTTGGCATCCACATCCTCAATGAATTGTTGACTAATTATCACGGCAAGATTCTCTGTCCTGTACGTGCAAAGAGCAATGACAAGGCATTGAGTCGCATCAAGTCGCTGTACTTCTACTACTTCGGACGCACCGAAGTCTTCTGCCATTTCGACGAACGTGTCACCGCCTTTGCTGCTGAGGTTACAGAGCCTGATGCCCTTGAGAAGGCGGCAGCAAACTCTCAACTCTCAACTCTCAACTCTCAACTAACGGTTGTCAACTGCGTAGCCAATGTGAAGCACTTTTCTGCCGGCAACGACATCGAGATGGTGAATATCGAGTCTGTGCGTCACCTCGTGGCCTTCTGTTTCCGCACAGGTTCACGTCTCATCCATATCTCTACGAACAGCATTGCGGGACTCAGCATTGACAACGTGCCTGGTCCAGAGGTCAGACTGACGGAGCAAGACCTGTATATTGGTCAGAACATCGATGCCAACAAGTACGTCTATTCGAAATTCAAGGCCGAAGAACTGGTGCTCGATGCAGTTGCCCATCATGGTCTGAATGCCAAGATCATGCGTGTTGGCAATCTGTCGGCCCGTCAGAAAGATGGTGAGTTCCAAATTAACTTTAACACAAACAACTTCCTCGCCCTGCTGCGTGCGTATGTTGTCATTGGCATGGTTCCCTACGATGCCCTCGACCGCCTCTTTGAGTTCTCACCTATCGACGAGGTGGCCAGTGCCATCATGCAACTTGCCCAGACACCGAAGGAATGCGTTGTGTTCCATCCGAACAACACCCATCGCCAGTTCCTGTCCGACATCCTCAACGGCTTCGCCGAGGCAGGCATCACTCTGAAGCGCGTGGAAGCGGAGGAGTTCCAACAGGCTCTCGACCGCATGATGGAGAATCCCGACCTCGTCACGCTGTTGCGCCCGCTGATGGCTTACGATATGGGAGCTGGTCATAAGACCCGTTGGATAGAATCTACCAACGAATACACCACGCAAGTGCTATATCGTCTTGGCTTCCAATGGCCGACTACTGCTGTCGACTATGTTCATCGCTTCGTGGACACCATCGTAGGTTTCGGATTCTTTGAACAAACCAGCAGAATATGAATCACAGATATATTCACATATTAGCAGCATTCTTTCTCATTGTCGCACTGGCAGTGCAGTTAGTAGTGTCGTATCGTCAGGCCAGACTTCACGTACAGGAGCGTATTGATTTGAAAACGCAGATTGCACATGAGAACATCTTGTTTGAACTGTACGATGCTTACAAAGCGGTAGATCAGATGGAAGATCTTGTAATGGAGAATCTGACTCAACCTGACGAACTGTTAAAGGGGACGTATCCCATGCTTAAGCGCTATCCCCATTTCTTTAATTGCTATGCCGCTTTTCCTGAGTATTACTATCCAGAGAAGGGTAAGTGGTACTGTCCGTGCTCTTACCGTGTTCAAGATTCTATCCTCACGGTAGAATATGGCGACGAAAACCATGACTATTTCGCCCGAGAGTGGTATAAAGGGGCGTTGCAGAGCGGCGATAAAGGCTATTGGAGCAAACCGTATCGGGATGAGGATTTTGCTGTGCCAATAGTTACCCATTCTGTCAATGTAATGGATAAGAATGGCGACCTGATTTGTGTTGTCGGCATAGATCTCAGCCTTCCGTGGATCCAGCGGTTGTTGGAACAATTTAAGCCTATTGACGAAGCCGTTTGCATGCTCTACAGTTCCGACGGCACGGTATTCACGACGAGCGATAACCTCAAAGGGCACGACCCCAATCTTCTGACCAAAGACATGTGGATCATTTCTCGGCAAACACTCAATCCGGTGGACATTGACATGGTAATCGCAGTGCCCAGATGGCTAATATGGAAGGAGATTGGGGTAGGCGTTCTGTTCCCGTTTGTCATTTTCGTGCTTGGTACCGTGTTGGTAGGCGTGTTTGTCCGTCGTATGTTGCGCGACCAGCAAGAAAAGGCGCGTCTTGAGACAGAGAAACAGCTGATGTCGCACGAATTGCAAATCGCTCATGGAATCCAGATGGGTATTTTGCGTAATGATTTCCCACAAGACGACGACATTGTGGTGCATGCCGACCTGCTGCCAATGCATGAAGTGGGCGGCGACCTGTATGATTTCTCCCGTCTGGGAGACTACTTATGGTTCATAGTCGGTGACGTGAGCGGAAAGGGAGTATCCGCTGCGATGTTCATGTCGGCTGCCGTTAACCTGTTCCGTTCTGCCTTAGGGCACCAGACATCGCCTCAGTCTGTCATAGAAGAGATGAACGCTGTGCTGAGCGAGAACAATCCCTCGCTTACCTTTGTGACGGCATTTGTCGGACGCCTGCATATTTCCAGCGGACAGATCGTCTATTGCAATGCGGCTCACCTTCCTCCTCTGGTGCAGAATAAAGACCTCAGCGTTAGAAGCATCAAGATGGTTCCCAACATTCCTCTTGGCTACGACGGCAAGTTTCAGTTTGTAGAAGAGGCTTGTATGCTCGGAGAAGGCGAGGCACTGGTTCTATATACCGATGGTGTGACCGAGGCACGCAACGCGATGCGGAAGATGATGGGTAAGCAGCAATGGATGAAGGCGGTGGCGCATGGCGACGACTTGCTGGCTGCCGTGAAAGACTATATCGGCGAGGCTGAGCCAACTGATGACATTACGCTCATGACCATCCGCAAAAAGAGTACCGTGTAACCAGTGACGCTACATGTGCCTAATCACAAAGATCAGTGGCCGCTGCTTCGTCGTACATTACATGAGTACGGGATGTGCATCGGTATGGAGAGGCGCGAACTCAAGAAACTTGAAGTGGCCTTAGAAGAAGCCGTGGTGAATGTGATGGATTATTCGCATGCGACGGAGATTGAGTTTACTGTTGTTGGCCAATGCCCAACGGTCACCATGACGCTGACGGACGACGGAGTGGCCTTTGACCCGACGAACTGTGAAAGCGACACATCTAAGGCTATCGACGAACGACAGATAGGCGGCTTGGGCATCAGCCTGTTGCGGCAGATTGCCGACGAACTGCACTATCAGCGCACAAACGAGAAAAATCAATTAACAATCACCAAATACTTATAATTATGCAAATTAACATTCTTTCCAACAATCAGGAAGTCCGAGTTTGTCTGATTGGCGAACTGGACTCAACGGCAACCACAGAGTTGTCTGACGAATTGAACAAAGTTGTAAAACTGGCCGACAAGACGCTGGAGATAGACTGTTCTGAACTATACTATATCTCTTCTGCCGGTCTGCGTTTCTTCATGCAGGTCAAACGTGCCAGCGAAGCCCAAGGTGGCACAGTCCGTGTGACAAACCTCAACGAGGATGTGGCCGATATCTTCAGGATGAGTGGATTCCAAAACATCTTCGACATAGAATAAAACGAGATGGCAAAGTCGTTTTCGTCGAAAAATCGACTCATAATCTGGAGGTCGTAGGTTCAAGCCCTACCTGGTCCACACTAGAAATAATCTGATTTTTTATGGTTATATGAGATTATTTTAATTGTAATTTTTATGGCAAAGAAAACAATCAAAGAAAAAGCTATAGAAGAGGCTCTATGGGAATCTGCAAACAAACTCCGTGGTTCTGTTGAACCATCGGAATATAAGCACGTTGTGTTGAGCCTTATCTTCTTGAAATACGCTCACGACCGTTTTACGGAGCGACGCAATGAACTGGTTGCTGAGGGCAAAGAAACTTTTGTCGATAATGCCGTCTTCTATAATGCCAAGAATGTCTTTTACTTGGAGCCAGAGAGCCGTTGGAATTTTCTGATTGAAAATGCCAAGCAAAATGATATTGCTATCAAAATAGATAAGGCATTGGCGAAGGTCGAGCAGAACAACCCTACTTTGAAGGGAGCTTTACCAAGCAACTATTATGCAGGTCTATCATTAGACCGTACTAAACTTGCTGCTCTGCTCGACGAAATCAATAAGATTGATACGCTGAAAGACCCAGAGAACGACCTTATTGGTCGTGTGTATGAATATTTCTTGGGTAAGTTTGCTATTGCCGAGGGTAAGGGTAAAGGAGAGTACTATACGCCAAAGACTATCGTTAATCTGATAGCTGAGATGATTGAGCCTTATCGTGGCAAGATTTACGACCCCTGTTGTGGCTCTGGTGGTATGTTCGTGCAGAGTATGAAATTTATCGAGGCGCATCATGGTAACAAGCGCGATATCTCTGTCTATGGACAGGAATATACCAACACCACTTATAAACTGGCAAAGATGAACCTTGCCATTCGTGGTATCGCCTGTAATCTGGGCGAGATGGCTGCTGATACTTTCCACAACGACCAGCATAAGGACTTGAAGGCTGACTTCATTATGGCCAATCCTCCTTTTAACCAGAAGGCTTGGCGAGCTGAAAACGAACTCAAGGACGATCCTCGTTGGGTAGGCTACGATGTACCGCCAACGAGTAATGCCAACTATGGCTGGATTCTGAATATCGCTTCTAAGCTTTCTGCTAATGGCGTTGCTGGTTTCTTGTTGGCGAATGGAGCACTAAGTGGCGATGGCACAGAGTTGGCTATCCGCCAGCAACTCTTGCAGAACCATCTGGTAGAAGCAATCGTTATTCTGCCTCGCAATATGTTTTACTCTACAGATATTAGCGTAACGCTTTGGATTCTGAATAATAACAAGAAAGCCCGTAACGTAGAGCAGAACGGCAAATTGGTAAAATACCGCAATCGCGAAAACGAAGTACTCTTTATCGACCTGCGTCAATGGGGTGAGCCTTTCGAAAAGAAATACATCCAATTCTCACCAGAGCAAATTCAGCAGATAGCTGAGAACTTCCACAACTGGCAGCACGTCGGCTATGAAGAGACTTATCACAATGAGCCCGAATATTGCTACTCTGCCACGCTTGACGAAATCGAGCAGAAAGGATGGAGCCTTGTGCCCAGTAAATACATCGAGTTCCGTAATCGCGACGAGCAGATAGACTTCGACACTAAGATGCGCCAGTTGCAAACCGAAATGCGCGACCTATTACAACGGGAGGAAGCAAGCAAACAGGAACTGAAAGCCCTCTTTAATAAATTAGGTTACACATTGTAATTCTTTCCAATGTTTAAAGAATTGGAAAGGAATAACAATCACTTTTCTGATGTTACTTTACACCCAAAAAAGTAAAATAATACAAATTTTTATTTTACTTTTGCGCAAAAAAGTAAAATAATAAAATTTTTATTGTATCTTTGCACCAAAAATAGAAAATATGATAGAAATTGAAAAATTTGAGTCCGGCCATTACGAGCAAGGCTATGGTTACAAATATTTTGTTCCGTCCCTTATCAACGATGAATGGACGTGGAATGATCCTTCAATAAATCATTTGTTGGAAAAGGCTGCAATCAAATTGGGAGAGCTTAATTCTTTCTCACGTTTGGTACCCAATATTGACTTGTTTATACAACTACACGTCATGAAAGAGGCTGTTGATTCTAGCCGAATAGAAGGAACCCAAACAAGGATAGACGAAGCGATTCTTCCCAAAAATGAGATTTTGCCCGAAAGACGTGATGACTGGCAAGAAGTGCAAAACTATATTATTGCCATCAATCAGGCGATTGAAGAGTTAAAAACTTTGCCAATATCGTCACGACTCATCAGATCTACACACAAGATTCTGTTGAACAGTGTACGTGGCGAACACAAAATGCCAGGCGAGTTTCGTACAAGTCAGAACTGGATAGGAGGAGCCTCTTTAGCCGATGCCAGATTTATTCCTCCTCACCATCAATTGCTTAACGAACTAATGAGTGATTTGGAAAAGTTCATGAATAATGACGAAATACACGTCCCTGCACTCATTCGAATTGCCATTGCCCACTATCAGTTTGAAACCATTCACCCATTCCTCGACGGTAATGGACGAATAGGCCGATTGCTTATCACATTGTTCTTGGTAAAAGAAAGTATCCTGAACAAGCCTCTTCTGTATCTGTCCACGTTCTTTGAAAGGAAAAAAGATATCTATTATGATAATCTAAATAATATTCGTGTTAAGAACGATTTGCTGCAATGGATAAAATACTTCTTGGTAGGCATAGAACAGACTGCGACGATTGCCGTAGAAACCTTATCACAGATTATCCAATTCAAAGACAAGATGGAGGAAGACATACGCGAGAGGTATGGAAGAAGAAGTACAACTGCCATTGTCCTGATGCATAAACTCTTGGAGAATCCCTACATGAATGTGGAAGAGGCCGCCAAAACATGTAACGTGACTTACAAGTCAGCCAATGCTCTCATTAAAGATTTGTGTACAGACAATTATCTTAAAGAACTGACGGGACAAACCCGGAACCGCATTTTTGTTTTCCAAAAATATATGGACATCTTTGAAAAAGATTATTACGCATGGCATACAAACGTTTAGGCGACTATATCAGAGAGGTGAATGTTCGTAATCGGGATGAAAAGGTTACGAAACCGATGGGCATAAACATTGATAAGCATTTTATGCCTTCGGTTGCTAATGTCATTGGAACAGATTTGTCTACCTATAAACTTGTTTCAAAGAATCAATTTGCTTGTAATCTCATGCATGTTGGCAGAGATGAAAAGATCCCAATGGCTATACAGACAGAAGATAAACCTATCATCGTTTCGCCAGCTTATTTCGTTTTTGAGATAGCACAAACCAATAAGTTACTGCCAGAATACCTAATGATGTGGTTTCGCCGTCCTGAGTTTGATAGAAATGCTTGGTTTTATACTGATGCGGATGTAAGAGGAGGAATGGACAAGCGCGCATTATTGGATATGACATTTCCTATTCCTTCAATAGAACGTCAGCGTGAAATCGTGGAGGAATACGAAACGCTTTCTCGTCGCATCCGTCTGAATGAGCAAATGATTCAGAAACTCGAAGCCACAGCCCAAGCCCTCTACCGCAAAATGTTCGTCGATAATATCAACAAGGAAAACCTCCCCGCTGGCTGGCGAATGGGAACGTTGGGGGAAGTGGCAGATATAAAAGGTGGGAAACGTTTACCGAAAGGAGAAGAATTGCAAACAGAAAAGAGTTCACATCCCTATATTAAAGTTGCTGATATGTGCAATTATAAATATGTGATATTAAATAACGAAATACAATACGTTAATGATGATGTTCAAAAGCAAATTCATCAATATATTGTTAATACAGATGATATCATTCTTTCTATAGTTGGTACTATCGGAAATGTTAATGTTATAGACGAATCTTTAAATGGCGCAAATCTAACTGAGAATTGCGTAAAACTAGTTAATCTTCGTAGTATTTCAAATAATTATCTTTACTCTTTCCTCGTGTCAAAAGAAGGTAAGTCAATAATAGAACAAAGTATTGTTGGTGGAGTTCAAGGAAAGTTGCCAATTTATAATATTGAAAAAATGGAGTTATTGATACCTTCCGAAAGAGCAGTAAAAGATTTCAACTTGAAAATGAGCATCATAAATACGGACTTGAAGATAAGATTAAAAGATAATACAAAATTAACCGAATTACAGTCTTTGCTTTTGGCGAAGATGGGGCAATAAAAATAGGAGGAATAATCATGGCATTCTATTTAGAAAAAGCAATATTTGTTAACCGTGCTCCATTTGAGCATTTGGAACTTGATTTTAAAGAAAAAGGTATTAATGTGCTTTCAGCAATAAATGGTAAAGGAAAGACGACAATTCTATCATATATTGTTGATGCATTTCATGAACTGGCAAAAATGGGGTTCGAGAATTCATATAAAGGTATTGATGATCAGCTCTATCGAGTGTCTTCATCAAACTTTGATATGAGGGGACAGACATATTCATTAGCCTTATTGAAGTTCACAAATGAAGATAAAGTAATTGATTACGTTGATATTAGAGGAAATATATCAGAGGAACAATATAACGACTTGCCGATATCTCACGAAAATATACCATATCAAACAATTATTCAAAATGTGAACAATCAACGGTTCTGCAGAATAATATCTCAGGAGGTTAATAAAAAAGTCTCAGAAGACATCTTTAACAATACGATTTTAACATATTTTCCTGCATATCGATACGAACAGCCGGGATATTTGAATAAGCCATATGAAGTCAAATTGAAGTTTGATATAAATGTTAGGTATAGCGGCTATTTGAAAAATCCAATAGAGGTAATTACTTCTTTACCAGAGATAGCCAATTGGTTATTGGATGTTGTTCTTGATGAAAAAATGATTTCAGGAAACCAAAAAGCAAATGAACTTGACAGAAGTATAAATTCTATAGTTAAGAATATCTTAAGTTCTAAACTTGGAAATGACATTCATTTTGGGTT
>JAFYJH010000044.1 GCA_017538195.1 Prevotella sp. | reverse complement strand
TAGTCGCGTGTCTCGATGTATTTTTCCACGACAAGATTCACGTCGAGTTTCTCCTCGGCGATTTGCTTGTAGGAGTCGCTCGCCACCTTGAAACCGAGTTTTCGGATGGTGTGCGCCATCACGCTTTCCGAGAGTTCGAGTTTCTTGTTTTTCAGCTTGCGTTCGAGCATTTCCTTCGCCAAAAGTCCCTCTTTCTGCTGCGTTTCCTTGAGTGCGAGGCGAATTTTCGACTTCGCCCGTGCCGTTTTCGCGATTTGCAGCCATTCCTGACGTGGTTTTTGGTTGTTTTGCGTGAGGATTTCGATGGTGTCGCCCGATCGCAGTTGATGGCGGATGGGCACGACTTTTCCGTTGATGCGACCGCCCACGCAGGTCGATCCGATGCGCGAATGGATGTGGTAGGCGAAGTCGAGCAGGGTAGCACCCTTCGGGAATTTCAGCAGGTCGCCCTTCGGCGTGAATACGAAGACCTCGTTTTCGTAGAGTTCCATCTTGAAATGCTCCATCGCCTGCTGGTCGTCGGCGGCTTCGAGAGCCGTGCGGATGTTCGCCAGCCATTCGTCGATTCCGCCCTCACTTTTCACGCCTTTGTAACGCCAGTGGGCGGCCAGTCCGCGCTCGGCGATTTCGTCCATCCGCTCGGTGCTAATTTGCACTTCCACCCATTTTTGCTCTGGGCCGAGAACCGTGATGTGGAGGCTCTCGTAGCCGTTCGATTTCGGCACGCTCAGCCAGTCGCGCAGTCGCTTCGGGTTGGGCTGATACATATCCGTAACAATCGAAAACGCCTGCCAACACTGCATTTTTTCCTTTTCCAACGGCGCGTCGATGATGATTCGGATGGCGAAAAGGTCGTAGATGCCCTCGAAAGCGCATTTTTGTTTCTTCATCTTCTGCCAAATCGAGTGAATCGACTTCGTGCGACCCTTCATGTGGAAATTCAGTCCCGCCTCGCGAAGTTGCTGTTCGACGGGTCGGATGAAACTTTCGATGTAGGCGTCGCGGGATTTTTTTGTCGCGTTGAGCTTCTCGCGAATCATGTAATAAGCGTCGTGTTCGAGGTATTTCAGCGACAAGTCTTCGAGTTCCGATTTCAGTTTATAAAGGCCGAGTTTGTGGGCGAGAGGCGCGTAGAGATAGGCCGCTTCCTCGCTGACGTGGCGTTTTTCCTCGTCGTTTTCCGCGTCGCGAATCTGCCGCATCAGGTTCACGCGCTCGGCAATCATAATCAGGATGACGCGCATGTCCTCGGCAAACGACAAGAGCAGGTTTCGGAAATTCTCGCTCTCGACGACTGGACTTTTCTTATTGAGGTCGCGTGTACGCGAAAGACCGCGCAGAATCGTCTCGACCAAGGTTCCGAAAGATGGTTGCGCCGCTTTCAAGGCATTCAGAATAATCGCCACCACGCCGTCGCGCCGCAGTCCCGTGTCCTCGATGGCCACGCGAGCCGTCTGCAAGGCCGAAACGACTGGGTTCAGCCCGAACACATCGTGCTGAAGCAGTCCGTCGCGCATCTGCTGCTTGAACAGCCGCCACAAGGCCGATTCGTCGCCTGTCTGCAACGAGCCACCCAAGTGCTCCCGCAGCCAGACGACGAGTTCGCGTGCCGTTGCCCGTTCTTCTCGTGTGAAAATCAGTTTTGCATCCATTGTGGGTGCAAAGTTAATTGATTTCTCGCGATTATGCAACAATCAATTGTTAATTTTCAGGTTGCTGATGTCGATTTTTCCCGTTCCCTGCTTCCTTTTTTGCAGACTTTTCACCTCGCCGGAGAGGTCGATGTCGCCGACGCCCCTAAGCGTGCAAACAACCGAACCGCTCTTGACGAAATGGGCATCGAGGTCGCCCACGCCTTTCAGACTGATTTCGGCGTGTTGGGTTTGCAGTTGGTGTAAATCCATGTTGCCGACGCCTTCAAGATGGGCTTCGATTCGGTCGCAGATGATGTTTTGGAAATCCATGTCGCCAGTGCCTTTCAACCGCAGTCGCAGCGTGTCGGTGTCGAGGTTGCCTTCCGCTTTGAACGAGCCAACGCCGTGCATATCGACTTCGATGAGGTCGGGCGAAGTGACATAGACGGAAACCGTCCGCTTTTTCCGCCAATTAGACCATCCTTTTCCCTTTGAGCGAATGTCAAGACATCCATTGAGAACCATCACGTCGATCTTTTTCATCACTTCCGAGTCGGAAGCCACGATTTTTACTTTCGCCGTTTCGCCTTGTGTGTAGTGAACATCGCAAATCGCATCGATTCGGATTCGCTCGAAAGGCTCAACATCCGGAATAGTTGCCATTGCTCCCGACAAATTGACTTTCTTTTCAACTTTCCAATTACAACTGCCGACGAGCACAACTAAAGCCGTCAGCGCAATCAAAATCATCGTTTTTTGCTTCATGATTCTTGTTTTTTTGTGAATAATTCTTGTTTTTTTGTGATTCGTTATTGATTAGACGAAAAAACGAGTGGAAAAGTTGCAAGAAATTGATTTTTCTTTCATTTTTTTCGTAACTTTGCGCTCGAATTTTGACACATTATTATAAAATAAGACTTTTATGAGAAGCAAAACCGCAAACGGAAATTGGTTTGAATGTACCGTGCGCTACGAGCGCCAAATGGAGAACGGAATGACGAAGGCCGTGCCTGAACTTTACGTGGTCGAGGCGGTGTCGTTTGGCGATGCCGAGAAAATCATCACGGAGGAAATGTCGGCTTTCGTCAGTGGAAATTTCGAGGTGAAAAACATCAATCCGGCGACTTACCGCGAGATTTTTTTCAGCGAAAACACCAACGACGACCGCTGGTATAAGGCGAAGTTGTCGTTTATCACTTTCGACGAGAAAACCGAGAAGGAAAAACGCTCGACGGTGACTTATCTCGTGCAGGCTTCGACCTTCAACGGAGCCGTGAAAAACATCGAGGAAGTGATGGCCGGAACGCTGATTGACTATGTCATTGCGAACATCACGGAGACGAAGATTATGGATGTTTTTGAGAAATAATTAGTAGTTAAAGGTAGTTAATGGAAGTTACGAGGTCTTCGACCTCTGAGGTTAATGGACAATAGTTGTTCCATTTGGAAAAGTCTCGTCCGCTAACTCCCGTTAATTCCCGATAACTCCTGATAACTCCTTTAAAAAATGGGAAATATTGCTTCGAATCTGAAAAAAGTGCTGGCGACTTTGCCCGACGGTGTGCGGCTCGTGGCGGTCAGCAAGTTTCATCCCGTCGAGGAATTGATGGAGGCTTACGACGCGGGACAGCGGATTTTCGGCGAGAGTCACGTGCAGGAACTGCAACGGAAGGTCACGGAAATGCCGACCGATGTGGCGTGGCATTTCATCGGCCATTTGCAGACGAACAAGGTGAAATATCTTGCGCCGTTTGTCAGTATGATTCACGCGGTGTATTCGATTAATTTGTTGCAGGAATTCGACCGTCAGGCGGCGAAAAACGACCGCGTCATTGAT
>JAFYJH010000043.1 GCA_017538195.1 Prevotella sp. | reverse complement strand
TGTTTTGAAGTACCCAGAGCCGGGGTCGAACCGGCACGGGTTGCCCCACTGGTGTTTGAGACCAGCGCGTCTACCGATTCCGCCATCTGGGCAGTGCTTCAAACACGGCGAATCGCCTTTTCAAAAACGAATCCAAAAACGAATGGGTCGCCTTTTCGAGCGATTGCGGGTGCAAAGGTACGCGATTTTTCTGAATCGTACAAACTTTTCGCGAAAAAAAGTAATAAATGGGCGAATATTCCGTTGTTTTAGTAGAACTAACCTGCAAGGAAAACAGAGAATGGAAAACGATAGAATCCTACTTGAAAGGGCCTACTGCGTGATTCTGGCAGGCGGAAAAGGTCGTCGGCTGTGGCCGTGGAGCCGCGAGGAGCATCCGAAGCAGTTCATCGACTTTTTCGGAACGGGACGGACGCTTCTGCAGCAGACTTACGACCGAATGGCCGAGATTATTCCGCGTGAGCATATCTACGTGAACACGAATGAGGACTACAAGGCACTGGTGGAGGAGCAACTGCCGGAACTGGCCGCCGAGAACTTGATGGCCGAGCCGATTCACCGCAACACGGCACCGAGCGTGGCGTGGGCGTGTCACCGAATCCTGAAGCGCGACAGCGAGGCGAACATCATCGTGTCGCCTGCCGACTACGAGGTGCAGAACGAGGCGGTTTTTCGCGAAAATATGTTGGAGGGCTTGCGTTTCGTCGATCGTTACGACGGACTGCTGACGATGGGCATCAAGCCGACGCGACCAGAGCCGGGATATGGCTATATCCAACTTGGCGAACCGCTTGGCGAGCACGTTTTCAAGGTGCAGTCGTTCACGGAGAAGCCTGAGCGCGAGTTTGCGCGAATGTTTGTCGAGAGTGGCGAATTCTACTGGAACACGGGCTTGTTTCTTTCGCGTGTCGCCTTTCTACAGGAGTGTTTCGGGAAGTTGCTGCCGCCGATTTTCCGCGAGTCGGACACGGCGGCGAAGGGCTTGGGCATCAACGAGGAAAACGAGTTTGCCCACAGCCATTTCCAGTTCTACCCGAATTTGTCGATCGACCACAGCATTCTGGAGCGGTCGGAGCGCGTCTATGTGATGAAATGCGACTTCGGATGGGCCGATTTGGGCACGTGGCACAGCATCTACGAGGCTTATTCCGGCAGTTCCGACGAAAATGTCGTCATCGACAGCGACGTGATTATCGACGAGAGCCGCAACAACATTGTGAAGTTGCCGAAGGGTCGTTTGGCGGTCATCAACGGGCTGGACGGCTACATCGTCGCCGAGAAGGACAACGTGTTGCTCATCTGCAAGAAAGAAGATTCGTCGGCGTTGATTCGGAAATATATCACGGATGTTCAAATTCGCAAGGGCGACGATTTTATTTAGTCAAATTTCAACTTTCGCAAGTTCCGCTTGCTGGGAGTTAATAGGAGTTAGCGAACTTTGTTCGCAGAAGTTAACGAGCCTATGGCTCGTGGAGTTAGCAGACAATAGACCTGCTGTCGCAAAGTAACGTCAGTTAACTCCACAGACTGAAAGCCGTTTTCAACAAAAAATCCTCCGTGAAAAAGTTTCACAGAGGATTTTCTTGTTACGAAAGTCGTTGATTTTTAGCGTTTTACAACTTTATTTCCGTTTTCGATATAAATTCCTTTCGGCAGTGCAACGTTGTCGCGGAGTTTCCGACCTTGCAAGTCGTAAAGCCCTTCGGCGACATTCGCGCTTCCATTTTCGACGGATTCGATTCCCGACGTATCACCCTTGAAAACTGCTTTCAAAACCACGTCGCCATCGATGATTTCCTCCGGCAGCGCAAAGGTTTCGCCGCTGATGTCGTTGCTCGTATAAACCTCCGTCAGACGCTGCGGCACGCTGTTGATTTTTTCGTTGCCAGCGAGTTCGCCGTGCGTGACGCTGAGCGACTCAAACGTGGCATTGCCAGAGGGCTTGAGGGCGATGGTCAGAGCTGTGTGAAAAGGGACGGTCGAGGGCAGCGTAGAGCCGTCGGCAGCCGTCACTGAGCCGTTTTCGGCACTTTCGACCGTGAGATTGACGGTCGAGCCGCTGAAAATGCGCAGTCGGGCATCGGCAAAGCCACCGCCGTTATTGGTGATTTTGTTGTCGGCGGTGATGTTGCCCGCAGGGTCGATTTCGTTCCAGTCCACCTTAAAACGAATGCGGTAGAAGCCGTCGGCCAACTGCGGCATCGTAAAAACCGGCGGATTGAGCACGTTGCGAGCCTGTCCCGTAAGGTTGGCACCGTTGCTGTTGTAGCCAGACTGTCCGTTGGTGTTGTCTCCGCTCCAAAAGGAGAAGGTCATCACATCGCTGTTGCTGCCGATGACACCGTTGGAAACATCGCCAACATCGAACATTCCGTCCTGTCCCTTATCAACATAGACGTAGCCGTGCATCCAGTTGCCGCTGTAGTTGAACTGGGTTGTCATCTGCTCGCCCGATTTTGCGAAAAACGTCTGGCTCATATCCTCGTGGTAAAGCAGTTTGTCATTAGGCATCGTGTAGGTCGTGCCGTTCATCGTCACGCTGTTCAGTCGGCGATGATTACCTGTATTCGAAGGATTGTCACGTGGGTTCTCTGTTGTTTCCTTGTCGAAATTGATGGGGTAGTTGAACTCCATTTCCGTGCCGTTTTCGACAAACAAGCCTTCGAGCATGATGTCGCCATCGACCCATTCGGCCTTGATGGTGTAGCAGTCGTTCTCGTCGAACTGGTTACGATAGACGACTTCATCGACATATTGCAGATTGCCGTGGACGAGTTGGTCGCCCGTGAGGTTGTAGCCGTGACGGATGCGCACACCGTCGTAGGTAAAGCCGTTTTCGGGATTCAGTTTGATGGTGAAATCCTGTCCGAAAGGCGTCGTTGTGACGAGCGAAGAGCCGTCGGCATTGAGAATTTCGCCGTTGCGGTTGTCTTCCATCACGCTCACCTCATCGGCGTGAACATTCAGCCTGACATCGACGATGCCGCCGCCATCTGCCGTAATCGTGTTGCTGCCACCCGGGTCGATGCTGTTCCAATCGACCTTGAAGCGCATCCGATAGAAGCCAAGCGGCGTGTTCGACGGAATCGTAAAGTTCGGCATATCAAGATTGTTGTTGTTGGAGAGCGACTGTCCCAGACTGTTGTGGAGTTCATAAGCCGAGTAACTGACGAGGTCGCTACCCTCGGCGGGCGTGAAGTCGTCGTTGATGGTGGAGGAGAACTTGCCGTCCTGACCATAGTCGATATAAAGATAACCGCACATCCACGTTCCCTTATAGCCGATGGTGGGCTTCAGGCTCTGACCGGGCTTCACGGCGAATGTTTCGTCCATTCGGTCGCGATAGACAGGGTCGGAAGTCGAGGGCGACGACGTAATCGACAGCGTTTTCACATCATTCAATGCAACGCTGAGGATGCCTCGGTCGCTGCGCGCAGCCTTCGTCGATTCCTTGTCGAAATTCGTGGGATATTCGTCGTAGCTCACCAAGGGCGCACTGCTGTTATTGACCACGATTTGGTCGATGTAGGCGATGAAATCCTCGGTGCGGTTGTGCGGCGATTCACATTCCGGCACAAGCACGAGGCTGTGGATATCGACACCGCTCACGCCCTTGACTTGGAAAACGGCGTCGGTCCATTGGTCGGGCTTGACATTGGTCATGCTGATGGACCAGAATTGCTCTACTTCGGGACTTTGCGAAGCCCATTCCGGCTCGCGGTGCTTGCCGAGTCCCATCAGCATCACGCGACCGCTCACGGGACGATGCACGAGCACGTGAACATACTGCGCTTGGGGCTTCAACGAGAAGGGTTCTTTCAGGTCGATGCGAGCACCAAACTGGTTGGAACCGAAGCGCGACCGCTGCACAGCGAGCACTTTTGCCGTCGGGTTCGGGGCACTGCCGAGAATGTCATCGACCTCGGTGTGCGGATTGTCGATCACGGCAACATTACCCTGCAACAAACCTTTTCGGAACGGGGAATTTTCCCAAGCGTCATACACGCCGACGGAGGCGTAGTCGTCTGCGTCGAACGTCACTTCAGCCACTTGTGCCTTCGCGGAAAGCACGCTACAGACTGAAAAAATCAGCACATAAAATATCTTTTTCATTGCTTTTTCGGTGTTTGAGGGTTAGAAAACGCTTAATGTATGCAGCAGCGGACAAGCGCGGCTGTCGGTAATCTTGATGCGGATGGCGCGAGCCTTGAAGCCAGTGCCGTAGCTGGAATCTGTCTTGCCATTGAGAGGAATGATTCGCTTGTAGCCGACCGTAGTCGTCTGGATGTTCGAGGCGCGTTGCGTCCAACTCGAACCGTCTTCAGAGGTTTCAATCGTAAAGCCCTTGATGCGCTGTCCCTTGCGGATGTATTCCTGCAAGGTCACGTAGCGCACGGTCTGCGGCGAATCCCAAGTCAGGGTGATGGTGGCGGTTTTTTCGCCGTCGTTGGTCGCCCAATACGTGTTTTTGTCACCGTCGATGAGGTTCGATGCGCTGTAATAACCGCCCGAGCGCGTCTGCGAAGCCGTTACGGTCGCAGTTTTGGCGAGGTCGGTGCCGAAGCGCGAGCGAAGTTTGTTGCCCAACTGACAGAGTTGGATGCTGTC
>JAFYJH010000042.1 GCA_017538195.1 Prevotella sp. | reverse complement strand
ATTAAACATTAAACATTAAACATTTAACCAATAAAAAATAAAAGTCATGAAACCAACATTATTTTTGCTTGCTGCCGGTATGGGCAGCCGCTATGGTGGTTTGAAGCAGCTCGACGGTCTGGGACCCAACGGCGAAACCATCATGGACTACAGTATTTACGACGCGATTCAGGCAGGTTTTGGCCGCCTCGTGTGGGTGATTCGCAAGGATTTCGAAGAACAGTTCCGCGAGCAGATTCTCAAGAAATACGAGGGTCTGGTGCCTTGCGAACTATGTTTTCAGTCGCTTGACGCGCTTCCCGAGGGCTTCAGTGTGCCGGAAGGCCGCGTGAAACCGTGGGGAACGAACCACGCCGTGATGATGGCCGAGGGCGTGATCAACGAGCCGTTCTGCGTCATCAACTGCGACGATTTCTACGGTCGCGACGCATTTATGAAGATCGGAAAATTCCTGAGCGACCTGCCCGAAGGCTCGACGAACAAGTATTCGATGGTCGGTTTCCGCTGCTGCAACACGCTGTCGGAGAACGGCTCGGTGGCGCGTGGCGTTTGCGAGTATGACGACAATCATCATCTCGTCGAGGTCGTGGAGCGCACGGAAGTGATGCGAATCGACGGCCAGATTTGCTACAAGGAAGGCGACGAGTGGGTGGCAGTCGATGAGAATGTGCCCGTTTCGATGAATATGTGGGGCTTCACGCCTGACTATTTCGCCCATTCCAACGCTTATTTCAAGGAATTCCTCAGCGACCCGAAGAACATGGAAAATCTGAAGGCCGAGTTCTTTATTCCGTTGATGATCAGCAAGTTAGTGAAGGAAGGCACGAGCACGGTCGAGGTGCTTGACACGACTTCGAAATGGTTCGGCGTGACCTATGCAGCCGACCGCGAGGCCACCGTTGAGCGCATCCAGAAACTCGTCGATGAAGGTGTTTATCCCAACAAACTTTTCTGATGCAACTTGACATCCTCAAAGAACAGGAAGTCGCTATTTTGCGAGAGCTGATAGCGGCTTCCTCGCAAATTGTCATCACCTGCCACAAATCGCCCGACGGCGACGCGCTCGGTTCGTCGCTTGGTTGGGCGGAGTATCTGCGCGTGTGCCACGGAAAGGAGCCGGTCGTGCTTATTCCCGACGCCTATCCCGACTACTATCTGTGGCTGCCGAACACGGAGAAAATCATTCGCTACGACAAGCATCCCGAAAAAGGCGACCTGCTGCTGAAAACTGCCGACCTGATTTTCTGCCTCGACTTCAACGAAAGCGGTCGCACGGAGTTGATGAAGCAGTCGTTGGACGCTTCTGTGGCGAAAAAAGTGATGATTGACCATCACTTGAATCCGCAGATGGACACGGTTTTGACGATTTCCCATCCCGAACTGAGTTCCACGAGCGAGTTAATTTTCCGCGTCGTCTGGCAGTTGGGCGATTTCGAGGCGATGAAGAAGCATTTCGCCATTCCGATCTACTGCGGAATGATGACCGACACGGGCAGTTTCACCTATAATTCCTCGTATCCTGAAATCTATTTCATCGTCGGCCAGTTGCTCACGAAGCGCATCAACAAAGACTCGATTTACCGCAAGGTCTATCACAATTTCACGCCGTGGGCGATTCGGCTTCGCGGCTACGTGATGTGCCATAAACTCAAGGTTTCAGAGGAGTTCCACGCGGCCTATTTCAGCATTTCGGCGAAGGAAATGCGCGATTTCCAGTTCCGTCGCGGCGATTTGGAAGGACTCGTCAATGAACCGCTGCGAATCAAGGGTTTGAAGTTGTCGATGTCGCTTCGCGAAGACGATCGCACGCCCAATCTCGTGTGGGTGAGTCTGCGGAGCGTCGGCGATTTTCCGTGCAACAAGATGGCGGAGGAGTTTTTCAACGGCGGCGGCCATCTCAACGCGAGCGGTGGACGGCTTTTCTGCTCGTTGGAAGAGGCCGAGCAGGTTGTCGTCAGAGCCATCAAAGGCTACGAAGGCCTGCTGAAGTCGTCGGAAACGTGAAATATTTATAAAAAAATCAATTGTCGGATAAAACTTCCGTCGCAATGCTCGAATCTTTATAAAAAATCACTACCTTTGCAGAAAATAAAAATCAAGGTGTAAAAAAATGAGAAAAATTTTCAGTCTTTTGGCGACCGCGCTGCTGATTGCAGGCTTCAGTTCCTGCAACGACGGCGAAACCTATCAGGAAAAGCGCGACAAGGAAATTGCCGCCATCAACAGCTATATCGCGGAAAAAAACGTGAAAGTGATTACGGAAGAGCAGTTTTTCGCGCAGGACAGCACGACCGATGTCAAGAAAAACGAATTTGTGCTGTTCGAGGCGTCGGGCGTGTATATGCAAATTGAGCGGAAGGGCTGCGGCGAGAAGTTGCGCGACGGCGAAACGGCCAACGTGCTCTGTCGATTCACGGAGTATAACCTGCTGCTCGGAGCCGACTCCATCACGCTCACCAACGACGCGCCGGGCTACTCGGCGAGCGTCGAGTAAATGACCGTCAAGAACACTTCCGGCACGTTCAGCGGCAATTTCGACACGTCGAGCCGAATGTATATGGCCTACGGCTACAGCAGCGGCTCAGCCTATACTTCGCTGCCGTCGGGATGGCTCGTTCCCTTCGGCTACATCAACTTGGGACGACCGTCGAAAGAGGGCGACGAAACGGCGAAAGTGCGCATCATCGTGCCGCACAAGCAGGGCCATCTGACCGCCTCGAACTATGTGACACCTTATTTATATGAGCTCACGCTGGAGCGAGGGCGATGAGGTTTGAGGTTATAAGGTTTTGAGGTTATAAGGTTAAATTGTCAAATAGAAGTTCCTTGAGAGCTTCGCTCGAAAAAATTGTCAAATTGTAAATTACTATGACTCTAATCAAATCCATTTCCGGCATTCGCGGAACAATCGGCGGACGGGCAGGCGACACGCTCAACCCGCTCGACATCGTGA
The DNA here is from genome assembly GCA_017538195.1 of Prevotella sp. Classification (GTDB taxonomy): domain Bacteria; phylum Bacteroidota; class Bacteroidia; order Bacteroidales; family Bacteroidaceae; genus Prevotella. The sequence continues at coordinate 2,827 of JAFYJH010000042.1, read as the reverse complement.
AATTTACATCGGCTTACGCGACTTTCATCCGTCGCTCGGCCAAGTCTCAGAATAACCGAATCGTCGTCGGACGCGATGCCCGAATCTCCGGCGAAATGGTGAAAAACGTCGTCTGCGGCACGCTCATGGGCATGGGCTACGACGTGGTGAACATCGGACTGGCGACCACGCCGACCACCGAACTCGCCGTGCGCTGGCTCGAAGCCGACGGCGGCATCATCATCACCGCGTCGCACAATCCGCGCCACTGGAATGCGCTGAAATTGCTCAACAACGAGGGCGAATTTCTGAACAAGGCCGAGGGCGAACAGGTTTTGGCGATTGCCGAAGCCGAAGATTTCGATTTCGCCGATGTCGATCACATGGGGCATTATTGCGAGGACAATACGATGGACAAACGCCATATTGACAGTGTTCTCGCCTTGGAACTCGTTGATGCTGAGGCAGTTAAGAATGCCGGATTCCGCGTCGTGGTCGATTCGATTAACTCGGTCGGTGGCGTGATTCTGCCCGAATTGCTGAAGGCACTCGGCGTTGAGGCGAAGTTCCTGAACGGCGAACCGACCGGCGATTTCGCCCACAATCCCGAACCGCTGAAGCAGAACCTCGGTGGCATTATGGACGAACTCAAAAAAGGCGGCTACGACATGGGAATCGTGGTCGATCCCGATGTCGATAGACTGGCGTTCATCAGCGAGGACGGCGAGATGTTCGGCGAGGAATATACGCTCGTCAGCGTCGCCGACTACGTGCTCTCGCGCACGCCCGGCGACACCGTTTCCAACCTGTCTTCGACCCGTGCGCTGCGCGATGTGACCGAGAAACACGGCGGAAAATACTGCGCTTCGGCGGTGGGCGAGGTGAACGTCACCACGCTGATGAAGAAAGTCGGCGCAGTCATCGGTGGCGAGGGCAACGGCGGCGTCATCTATCCCGCCTCGCACTACGGCCGCGACGCGCTCGTCGGCATCGCCCTTTTCCTGACGCAACTGGCGCAGAAAGGCATGAAAATGAGCGAACTTCGCAAGACTTATCCCAACTATTTCATGGCGAAAAACCGCATCGACCTGCAACCTTCGACCGACGTGGATGCCATCCTCGAAAAAGTGAAGGAACTCTACAAAAACGAGCAGGTGAACGACATCGACGGCGTGAAAATCGACTTCGCCGACCGTTGGGTACACCTGCGCAAATCGAACACCGAGCCGATCATCCGCGTCTATAGCGAGGCGCACACGCCCGAAGATGCCGAAGCCATCGGCAAACAGCTGATGCAGGTCGTGCTCGATATGCAATAAAGCTTATTTTTGATTTTTTTCATCCGCTTCATAGGCTTGCACGATTCTCGTGACAAGCCTATGTCGCACGATGTCCTTTTTCGTGAGTTCCACCACGCCGATTCCCTCGATTCCAGAGAGGATGCGCAGTGCCTCGACCAGTCCGCTTTTCTGCGAGTTGGGCAGGTCAATTTGCGTCATGTCGCCCGTGATGATCATTTTCGTGTTCCATCCCATGCGCGTCAGGAACATCCGAAGTTGCTGCGGCGTGGTGTTTTGCGCCTCGTCGAGAATCACCACCGCATCGCTGAGCGTCCGACCGCGCATAAAGGCCAAAGGCGCAATCTGAATGACGTGTTTTTCCATCATATCCTGCAATTTCACCTGCGGCAGCATGTCTTCGAGCGCGTCGTAGAGCGGTTGCAGATACGGGTCGATTTTGTCCTTCATGTCGCCCGGCAGGAAGCCGAGTTTTTCGCCAGCCTCCACCGCAGGACGCGACAGAATGATTTTTTTCGCCGTTTTTTCCTTCAACGCTTTCACGGCAAGCGCGATGCTGAGGTAGGTTTTGCCCGTTCCGGCAGGGCCGACGGCAAACACCATGTCGTTCTGCTCGAAAGCCTCGATGAGCCGCTGCTGATTCTCCGATCGACCCTTGATTGGGCGACCCGAAATGCTATAAACCACGACACCCTTCACCGCGTCGGCCTTCGTCTGCCGACCGTTCACGATGTCGAGAATATCCTCTTCCGAAACCGTGTTGTACTTCAAAACGTGCTGCCGGATTTGCTCGATGCACGCCTCGAAACGCTCCATTTCGTCGCTGTCGCCGAGCACGCGAATCACGTTCCCCCGCGCCACCACGCGCAGTTTCGGGTAGAGCGACTTGATGATTTGCAAATGCCCGTTGCCCACGCCGTAGAGCATCACGGGGTCGATGTCCTCAAGAACAATATGCTTTTCTGTCAAAATTCGATAAGTTTTAGTTTATTTTCGGGTGCAAAGGTAATGAAAAGGAATGAAATTTCGGGTGGAAAAGGTGCTTTTTTTTAGCCAAAAGTTTTTTTCAAATTCAAAAAAATCCTCGAATCGTTTGGCGATTTGGATGATTTTTTTGATAAATTTGTAGAGTCCAACAGCAAATGCAAAATTACTCAAAATTTTTGTAGAACACGCCAAAGGACGAGTTTTTCAAACATTATTCATAAATTTGTACCCGAATTGCACTTGCTGGTTGACTCTGCACACATAACAAAAAAGAGAAGCTTTTTGTTTTTTTTCTTCGAAAAATTTGTGAGATTGAAATAAATATTCTACCTTTGCGACGCTATCGCAAAATAGTACGTGTAGGACTGAAACGAAACTATGGTAAAAATTTAAACCATAGTAAAGCATAAGTATGATAGGACAATTCATCATAAACGGAGTGATTACGGGTGTTCTCTATTCGCTTTTGGCAATAGGGTTCGCCGTGGTGTACAACACCACAAAATTGTTCCATATCGTGGCGGCTGGCATCTATGTGTTTGCGGCCTATATGTTCTATCTGT
>JAFYJH010000041.1 GCA_017538195.1 Prevotella sp. | reverse complement strand
TTACTTTTTAACTTTTTAACCTTTAACTTTTTAACTTTCTTTCATCGCCGGCAGTTTAACCGTGAAGGTAGTTCCCTTGCCGAGTTCGCTATCGACGCGGATTTCGCCCTGATGCAGCGTCACGACATTTTTCACGTATGCCAGTCCGAGTCCGAAGCCTTTCACGTCGTGGACATTGCCCGTGTGGACGCGGTAGAACTTCTCGAACACCTTTTTCAAATGGTCTTTCTTGATGCCGACGCCCGTGTCGCGAATCGAGAAATACAGATGGTCGCCGTCGTTCCACGTCTTGATGTAAATGTCAATCGGACTGTCGGGCTTGCGATATTTCACGGCGTTGTCGAGCAGGTTGTTGATGACATTTTGGAAATGGACTTCGTCGGCGTAAATCGCCGAATCTACGGCTTCGATTTGCGTATAAATCTTTCCGCCCGTATGCTCCACGCGCAGCGAGAAATTGTTGGCGATGCTCTCCACCATTTCGTTCAAGTCGAGTTCCTTCTTCTTGAAAGTCGTGTCCTGACGGTCGAACATCGACATTTGCAGCACTTTTTCAACCAAGAAGCGCAGTCGTTTCGCCTCGTCGTTGATGACCGTTCCGAGGTGTTTCGTCATTTGCTCGCTCTTCGTCACCGAGTCGTCGTTCATCATTTGCGCAGCCAGCGAAATGCTCGCAATCGGCGTTTTCAACTCGTGCGTCATGTTGTTGATGAAGTCGTTTCTGATTTCCGAATAACGCTTCTGGCGGAACACGAGAATCAGCGTAATAATAAAGGTGATGAGCAGCACAAGCGTGAAAATGATGCTCGGAATCATGAAGCGCACCGACGAGAAAATATAGGAGTTCATCGTCGGGAAATGGACTTTCACAATGCCGATTTTCGACTGCGGATCGTTGCGGAACAGCACCTGCGAATAGACGTTTTCCTCGCCTTCTTCGGAATATTCTGGGCAACGATAGACCTCGCGGCCATCCTGCGTAGTGACAAGGAAATGATAGGGAAGATTGATGCCGTTGTTCATCAGTTCGGCCTTCAAATCTTGGTCGAGCAACTTGAAATTGATGCGCTCCTTCAGCGGCTTGTCGCTTGCCGAATAGAGAATCGAATAAACCACCTCATCGACCAACGCCTTCTGATAGATATAGCGGTTTTTCATGATTTCCTGCATCGACTTGTTCGCCTCGGAAATGGCGTTTCGGTCCTTGCGCAAAATCATCGCCTTGGGCTTCTGCGACGGCTTCGTCTCGATGGTTTTCAGCATGAACGACGAGTAGATCGTTCCGTCCTTGCCCACCACCGAATACTGGTGGCTCTGCTGAATCGTTCCGTCGGGCTGTCCCGAGCGCGTCCCCACCGAATCCACGCTGAACGAGCGTCGTTCCGCCTCGTTGATGTCCTTTTCCAGATAGCGTTGCGTCTCATTCAGTTCCAAGTTTCGGCTGGCCTGATAGAGCGCCCTGTTCACAGACTCGTCGAACTGCTCCTTCTTCATTTCAGCCATCTCGCGGATGTACTGCAACTGAAGGAAAAGCAGGGCGAGGAACGAGCCTCCCATGATGATTGCGATAGTCCAAATAGTCCTTTGCTTCATAATGTTGTGAACATTTTTCGTTTGATGCTGCAAAGGTAATGAAATCGTGAAAGAATTAACACTATAATGTTAATAAAATTCCGTATTATTACAAAATTTAACTTAAAATCCGATTTTAATTGATATAATTTAATTAACAAAATAATTCTTCATGCATACGACAGACTGGCATCTTCGTATCGCTCTGGGTGATAGTCAAGTTCCTTTCCGTTAATAATACTTAATGTGATGGAGTTTCTCGCATCAAAAATTTCGTGTTTCGACTTTTCTTCGTATTTTTGCACAGCAATATAAATTAAACAGGGGTGTTGCGCCAGTTCGAATGGGATACTCATCACAAAAATCAGAAAACCGAGAACGCTTCTTTTGCTAATGGCGGGCCACATAAATCTGCGAAAGCGGACTAAGTTCAAAAACCGGTGGATTACAAAGGCGGAGAGCACTCAAATCATTACACTCGGAGTTTCATCACATCACTGGGCAACATCCTTTTTCCAGGCCTCTCCCCTAACCCCTCTCCAAAAAGAGAGGGGAAACGGACGGTAGAAATCGTCAAATAGTAAAATAGTAAAATCGTCAAATATAACTATGTTTAGCGGAATTGTTGAAGAAATGGCTGTTGTCACGGCCATCAGGAAAGAGCAGGAGAACATTCATTTCACCCTGCGCTGTTCGTTTGTCGATGAGCTGAAAATCGACCAAAGTATCTCACACAACGGCGTTTGCCTAACCGTCGTCGCCATCGAAAACGGCACCTACACCGTCACGGCGATGAAGGAAACGCTCGACTGCTCGAACCTCGGACTGCTCAAGGTGGGCGACCGCGTGAACGTGGAGCGCTCGATGCTGATGAACGGGCGCTTGGACGGTCACATCGTGCAGGGCCACGTCGATCAGACGGCGCGATGCACGGCGATGGAGAACGCCGACGGATCGACCTACTTCACTTTCGAGTACAAGGACGACGCGGAGATGGCCCGTCGCGGCTATTTCACGGTCGATAAAGGCTCGGTGACGGTCAATGGCGTGTCGCTGACGGTTTGCAACCCGACGCGCAACACGTTCCGCGTGGCGATCATCCCCTTCACGATGGAGGTCACGAACTTCTGCGACATCCAAATCGGCAGCGTCGTGAACATCGAGTTCGACATTCTGGGCAAATACATCGCCCGACTGCAAAGCCTTTCGTGACGAAAAAAATCGCTTTTTCAACGAAAAATCAGACCGCAATCCGGGAAATCCAAAATTGTGTGGGTACACAGAAAGTTTTTGAGAAAAAATTGAAAAAAAATGCAGAAAAAGTTTGGAGGTTACGGAAAAACGGTTTACCTTTGCAGCGTTATCCTGAAAACAATCTTTTTACCTTAAAAGACTAATACCTATTGAAGATTTAGAGCGACTACCTGTGACAGGCCGTCGCTCTTTCGTTTTTCAAGCAACGTTTCCTCGTTTCCCAAGCGTTTTTTCCATTCTCAATCGTCATTCTGACATTTCTCAATCGTCATTCTGACATCTTTCAATTGTCATTCTGACGCAAAATTGTTAATCTGTCTTAAAAAAACAGAATTTTATCGGAGGAAATGGTCGCTCTCTCAGTTTTTCTTTGTAATTTTGCAGCCGATTTAGTCCGTAGGGGCTCGGAGAAGTGTGGACAGGGTGTCCATCGCCTCGCGGAAAAACCCGTTATATAATAATAAAAAATGTACGTAATTGTAGAAATTAACGGTCAGCAGTTCAAGGTTGAGCAAGGCGCAAAGCTGTTTGTGAACCGCATCAAAGACGCCGAAGAAGGCCAGACTGTTGAGTTTGACAAGGTGCTGCTCGTCGATAACGAGGGCGCAGTCACGGTAGGTGCACCAACCGTTGAAGGTGCGAAAGTAGTAGTGGAAGTCGTGGAACCGCTCGTCAAGGGCGACAAGGTCATCGTCTTCAAGAAGAAGCGCCGCAAGGGCTATCGCGTGAAGAACGGCCATCGCCAGCAGTACACGAAAGTTGAAGTTAAACAAGTAATCGCTTAATTCAAGGAGGAACAGATTATGGCACATAAAAAAGGTGTAGGTAGTTCTAAGAACGGTCGCGAGTCAGCAGCTCAACGACTTGGCATCAAGATTTTCGGTGGCCAGAAGTGCATCGCCGGCAACATCATCGTTCGCCAGCGCGGCACGAAGCACAATCCGGGTTTGAACGTCGGCATCGGCAAGGACGACACGCTGTTTGCGCTCGTCGATGGCACGGTGAATTTCCGCAAGACCCGCTACAACAAGAGCGTCGTTTCGGTGATTCCCGCCGAGGCGTAACTTCACGAAAATTTCACTGGTACACAAGTTTGTGGTCCACAAATTTGTGTACCAGTATTTTTTTTTGTAATTTTGCCCGCAAGAAACGCAATTCGATATGGACAAGCAGATACTTGACAGCATCAAACGGACGCTTGCCACTACCCTGCCCTCGCAGGCGGTGGCGATGCTCTACGGATCGCAGGCTCGCGGTCAGGCGCGTCGGGATTCCGATTGGGACATACTGATTGTGCTCGACAAAGACCGCCTGAATCCCGACGACTACGACACCGTGACCTATCCGCTGACGAAATTAGGTTGGGACATCGGTGCCGAAATCAATCCCATTATGTACACAAAAAAAGAATGGGATGCTAGCCGTATCACGCCGTTCTATCACAACGTAATTAAAGATGCCATTGCCCTATGAGTTTGAATAACGAAGAAAGAAAAATCATCGTAAACCTACAGATGGAAAAAGCCGACCGTTTCTTGACGCAAGCAGAAATGGTACGCGAAATGCAGCAGTGGGACTTGGCCGCTAACCGCTATTACTATGCCTGTTTCCACGCTGTTCAAGCCTTGTTTATCCACAACGGACTTGCCAGTAAAACGCATTCGGGAATGTTGCGCCAGTTCGGACTGCATTTCATCAAAACAGGAATTATCGAAGACCGATTGGGCGGCTTTTTGACAAGGATGGAACAACTGCGCGAAAAAGGTGACTACAACTGCGTTTTCTCCATCAACGAAGAGGAACTAAACACGATTGTAGAACCTGCTCACGAATTAGTAAAAGTTATTGCGGAGTTGGTTCGGAATTAAAGAAACCAAATTTTACCATATATAAAATAATTCACTAAACGAAAAAGGTAGAAGATTAAAAATAATATGGAAAAGATTTTCCACAATATATTATTGTCAAGTAATCTGTCTAATGAATAAGTTCCATTAATAAAGTCTAATAGACTAAAAATTATTATTACAATTGCAACTATTTCGACAACAAAACCGAAAGGATGATACGATAAACTGGTGAGCAGTTTTCCCTGAACTAAACTAACCAGAGATTTCGTAAGGCCACATCCGGGGCAAGGGAAATGGGCATATCTCATAAACGGACACAAAGATTCTTGAAACTCTATTTTAGGATTCAACTTTAGCAACAAAACAGGAGCGGACAATAACATTGCCGCTCCTACGATATGTTTTAGATTTATTTTCATACAAACAATTTTATCCCATTATTTTGAGATCGCGAACGACTTGCGATGCAACATCTTGATTATAATCTCGTACAAGACCTGGTAATGCAAACAACAGGTACAAGAACCACAAAATGGCTCCCGCTCCTGTCAGCCAATAAACAATTTGAAGCCCCCATTTTCCTAAATAGCCATAAGGCATTCCAAGACAAATAATGAGGAAAAAGTAAGCTAATCCCACTGATTTTTTCTTGCGTTTATATTCTTCTACAAACATTGCCTGTTTCTCTTCTGGCATCTTTGCCAATGAAACTTTTACCATTGAAGGCAAAATATCTGCAATACTTGCTTCGATAAAAAGACGACCTCCCTGTTCTTCTTGTGGAGTCCCGTTCCCTGCGGGATTTTCCATATTAATTTTCTGTTCGTTCATAAAAAAAAATAAAATGTACAGAAAAAGGCGGAAACCGTTCGATGCTTATCAAATCTCTGGTACCGCCAAGCAACCTTTCGCAAACAAGCACGAATAGCCCACGCCCTATCGAGCGTGAACTTTCAATTGCTTGCTCTCTGCGATTCGAAATTGGCGGTTCCGAGATTTAAGAACAAGAGCAAAAGCTCAAAGTTTTATGTTATAAGTACGAACAGAAACGCTATTCTGTGAGTTAATAATTTTGGTTTGTTAATTAAAATTCTCTGTGACCTCGCGAGGCTGTGCCTCTCTGGAAGGTCGGGGTAGCGTTTTCTTCTGTTTTACTTCATAGGCAATTCGTTTTTAGAGGGTTCAACATATTATTTTTTCAAACTCTGTCTGCAAAATTACGATTTTTTCGCGAAAAATCAAATTTTTGCGGCACTTTTTTTATCAAATTTTCTTTTCGTCGTATTTCGCGACGGCTTCAAGCAGCAGTTCGACGAGGCGGGGAACGCCATATTGTTCAATGTCGGCTTCAGGAATCCAGATGAAATCGGCGGGCAAGGGCGGTCGCTCAGCACATTCCAAGAGGTAGAAATCGGCCAAGAGAATGCGATGCGTGAGTACGTGTTTAATGTTGGAGCGGAGAGGACGAGCATTTTTCAGTAAATCGTCGTTGAGGGGGCACGGCGGTTCCCAAAGTCCCTGCCAAATGTCGCCTGCGCCACGCCGATGGATGGCGGTGTGGCCGTTGCAGCGGATGTATATATAATTAAGGTGTCGCGTCGTGATTTTCAGCGTTTTCAGTTTCACGGGCAACGCCTCTACCCTGCCCTCGCGCCGTGCCACGCAGGTTTCGGCAAGCGGACAAAGCAGGCAACGCGGCGACTGCGGCGTACACTGCACGGCTCCGAAATCCATCATCGCCTGATTGAACGCCGAGGCTTCGCCTGTGGGCAAAAGTTCCTGTGCCAATGCCTTGAAAACTTTCTTTCCCTCGGTCGAATTGATGGGCGTGTCGATGCCGAAATGCCGCGAAAGTACGCGATAGACATTCCCATCGACGACGGCTTCGGGCAGGTCGAAGGCAATCGAGGCAATCGCCGCAGCCGTGTAGTCGCCCACGCCTTTCAGCCGCCGAATTTCCTCCGTCGTATCGGGAAAACTGCCTCGCTCGACGATTTGCTGCGCCGCTGCGTGCAGGTTTCGCGCACGGCTGTAATAGCCCAATCCCTGCCATTCGCGCAGCACTTCGTCCTCGGTGGCAGCGGCGAGAGCCTCCACCGTGGGCCAACGCTCGACGAAACGCTGCCAATAGGCCGTTCCCTGCGCGATTCGCGTCTGCTGGAGGATGACCTCACTCAGCCAAATCGCGTAAGGGTCGCGCGTCTCGCGCCAAGGAAGCGGTCGGCGGTTTTCGCGAAACCAGTCGAGCAAAACGGTCGTGAAAGGATGTGCCATTTTCGTGATTTAGTAGCCCAAATCCTCGCCGACAAGCACCACGACGTGCCGCCCCTGATGTCTGGAATTTCGCAGGAAATGAACGTAGCTGCAAATGCTCTGGGGCGAGTTGCAGTTGTGGCACGCGCCGTCTTTCTGGCAGGGCGTGTCGATGTCGAAACGCTGCGCATTGATGGGCGACGCCACGCTTCTCGCCCTCGTGAGAGCCGCCTCGACGGTCTGCACCACCTTGTTCATTCCGACGACGAAAATCACCTTTTTCGGTCCCCAAGTGATGGCTGCCACGCGGTTTCCGTTGCCGTCGATGTTCACGATGACGCCGTCTTCGGAAATGGCGTTGGCACTCGTCAGATAGACGTCTGCCGAGAACGACCGCAGGTAGATTGCCCGCACATCTTCCGGCGCATCAACCTGTTCGCGGTCGAGCAGTTCGAGCGTTCCGCGACTTTTCAGCATTGCGGGGATTCCCAAGTCGCGAATCGTCATCGAGCCACCCCACGCCACGGAATTTCCGTCCTCGATCAGTTCCGACACTTTCTTCACCGCGTCCGCTGCCGTCGGGCAGTAGAACGCCTCCATATTGCGGCGGTTCAGGCTTTTCATCAGCCGCGCTGCCAGCCGCTCGTTTCTCTTTTCTTTTGGAGTCATATCATTCATTGTTTTAAAATTTAACCTTACGAACTTTGCAAAATTACTCATTTTTTCCGAAAAATAACGATTTTCAGACCGCAATCGAAAAATTTTTAGATTATTTTCTTCTTTTTACGTCAGAAATCAAAAGAAATGTTGTAATTTTGTAGCGTGTTCTTGAAAAAGATACAAATTTTTGGCTCAAATCATTACCGAATTACCACCTCGAAATAAACGAGCCAAATATTCCCTTAGGTGTCAGTGCCTTTGTGCGCAGACGCTTCTGCGGGGAATATAGGTTGTGGTAAACCTTGGTAATGCGTGGACGATGGTCTGCGCATTTTCGTTGGATTTCATAACAAAAACTTATAAAAAATGAAGAAAATGTTTTGGTTAACGCTTTTGTTTGTCTCAATGACGGCAACTGCGCAAAAAGATGTTACAAAATTTCTGGGTATTCCCGTGGATGGAACAAAGTCGTCAATGATACAAAAACTGAAAACTAAGGGCTTTCGGTACAATGATCGACTTGATTATTTGACAGGAGAATTCAATGGCAGAGATGTAAGGATTAGTGTGGTTACAAACAATAACAAAGTTTGGAGAATTGTGATAGAAGATGAAGTGTCTTCAAACGAAACTGATATTAGAATCAGATTTAATAACCTTTGTCGGCAGTTTGAAAAAAATGAAAAATATGTGCCAGCATCTTTTTCTGATTGTACTATATCGTCAAGTGAGGATATTTCATACGAAATAATGGTTAATAATAAAAGATATGAGGCTGCTTATTATCAAATGACTGATTTTGAGTCATCGGACTCTTTGGTTATGCAGAAAAAGGTGAAAGATGCATTGTTGGCAGAATATACGCAAGAACAAATAGACAATTTTGAAACTTTATCGGAAGAACTGCAAGAAAAAATGTATGAAAGTGCACGAAAAATAGCTATTAAAATGGCACTTGATGTAATGAGTAAAAAATCGGTTTGGTTTATGATAAATGAACGATATGGAAGGTATCGCATTATAATGTATTATGACAATGAATACAATCGTTCAGACGGAGAAGATTTGTAATAAAATAGTGTTATTATGGAAAAAGAATTAATTATCAAATGTGGAAAAAATTCCAACAGTTCGGAGGAATTAAGGGCTTTGTGTCTGGCAGAGGCAGAAATTTTGTTGCCTGACATTAAAATTGAAAATGGGAAAGTTTCTGTTCCTTGTTGGACTGATGGGCCTGGCTTTGCAGAGCTTATTGGTGTCGCCCTTTTCGGGCTTTTAATGGTTTTTATATCCGTCGTTTACAGGGGCTTCGCTCCGCTTACCCCTGCCTGTATTCTTGCATCCCTTCGGGATTTAATGCCATCGGCATTTGGCTTAACTTCTCTAACTTCTTAACTCCTTCTAACTCCGTGAGCGCAGCGAACTAACTCCTAAGCGAAGCGATAACTCCTAAGCGAAGCGATAACTCCTAAGCGAAGCGATAACTCCTAAGCGAAGCGATAACTCCTAAAAAAAGTTGAATCCTTGCGAGGATTCAACTTTTTTAGTACCTTTGCAGCCGTAACCACCAAAAAAGGAGAAAAATGATGAAAAGAAAAATGATTTCCGCCCTTGTGGCTCTCGCGGCTGTGGTATGCCTCGGCCTCTCGTCGTGCAACACGAAGCAGCACGCCATCAACCAGTTGGAGAATTTCTCGGAGGAACTTCGGAAAAACAGTGCTCACTATTCGGTGAACGAGTGGAAGGCGGCTGGCGAGAAGTTCGTGAAGATTCGCGAGAACATCAGCAAGCACGAGTTTGACTACACGCCCGAGGAAAAGGCTGAAATTGGCAAACTCGAAGGGAAATGCGCCGGCTATATGGCGAAAGGCATAAAAGAGGGCGTTTTCGACAAGTTGAAAGCCTTCGGCAACGAGTTGAAAGGCATCATCAAGGGTATTTTGAACGCCATCACGGACTAAAATCGTCGGTTTCGCGTGAAAAATCAAGCAAAAAAGAGTCCGACTTCGCCATGAAGCCGGACTTTTTTCGTGTTTCTTCTAAAAATTTTCGTCGTCTGAAAAAATTTCGTCTGAAAAATTTTCTTCTGAAAAACGCTTATTTGTTCTTCAGCAGGTCGCGGATTTCGCCGAGCAGTTCCTCCTGAGTCGGACCGGCGGGAGCAGGCTCTTCTTCCTTCTTCTTGTTCAAGTTGTTCATGCCCTTGATCATCAGGAAGATACAGAACGCCACGATGAGGAAGTCGATGATGTTCTGGCAGAACTGTCCGTAAGCGAACACCGAACCTGCTTCGCGAGCCTTCTCAAGCGTCAGGCCGGCCTCCTGTCCCGACAGGGGAACGTAGAGGTTGGTGAAATCGGCATTGCCGAGCACCTTGCCCACGAGCGGCATCAGAATGTCATCGACCAGACTCGAGACGATTTTTCCAAACGCGCCGCCGATGATGACACCGACAGCCATGTCCATCACGTTGCCCTTCATGGCAAACTCTTTAAATTCTTTTACAAATCCCATAATACAATAATTTTAGTTAGTTATTAAAAAATAATTGAAAAACTGCTGCAAATATAAGAATTATTTCGTAACTTTGCACCCGAAAAGAAAAAAAAGTGGCAAAAATGCCCAAAAAATGCCGAAAATAGATTGAATTTAGGTATAACCCTTTTAATTTTAAGTAAAAAAAATGACAAAAGTTGCAATTAACGGCTTTGGCCGTATCGGTCGCCTCGCATTCCGTCAGATGTTCGAGGCAGAAGGTTATGAAGTGGTCGCCATCAACGACCTGACAAGTCCCAAAATGCTTGCCCACTTGCTCAAGTACGACACCGCTCAGGGCGGTTTCTGCGGCAAGTTCGGTGAGAACAAGCACACTGTGGAGGCTACTGAGAACTCCATCATCGTCGATGGCAAGGAAATCACGATCTATGCCGTTCCCAACGCTGCTGAACTACCTTGGGGCGAGTTGAACGTCGATGTCGTTCTCGAGTGCACAGGTTTCTACACCTCGAAGGAAAAGGCTTCCGCCCACATTCAGGCCGGTGCCAAGAAGGTTGTGATTTCGGCTCCCGCCGGCAGCGACCTGCCCACCATCGTCTATAACGTGAACCACAAGACGCTGACGCCTGCCGACACCGTGATTTCGGCTGCTTCGTGCACGACGAACTGCCTCGCTCCGATGACGAAGGCTCTGAACGACTACGCTCCCATCCAGAGCGGTATCATGACGACCGTCCACGCCTACACGGGCGACCAGATGATTCTCGACGGCCCGCAGCGCAAGGGTGATCTCCAGCGCGCTCGCGCCGGTGCCCAGAACATCGTTCCCAACTCGACGGGCGCAGCCAAGGCTATCGGTCTGGTGATTCCCGAACTCAACGGCAAGCTCATCGGATCGGCTCAGCGCATTCCGACTCCCACGGGTTCGACGACGATTCTCGTGGCCGTTGTGAAGGGCAAGGACATCACCGTCGATGGCATCAACGCCGCCATGAAGGCCGCTTCCAACGAGTCGTTCGGCTACACGACCGAGAAACTCGTTTCGAGCGACATCATCGGCATGAAGTTCGGTTCGCTCTTCGACGCTAACCAGACGATGGTCAGCAAGATCGACGACGAGACCTATCAGGTGCAGGTTGTCAGTTGGTACGACAACGAGAACAGCTACACCTCGCAGATGGTTCGCACCATCAAGTACCTCGCTGAACTCAAATAAGCAGCGAGAGCAGACGAAAGTTTGCTTTCAGTATGCCGAGTCGCGTTTTGAGTCGACGAAGTCAACTGAAGTAATCGACCATTCTCATCGAAATCAATGCTCACGCCAACAAGCGTGGGCATTTTTTTTGTAAAAAAATATTGTTTTGTGAAAAAAAAACATTTTTCGTGTAAAAAATTTTTATGTTTGAATTCTTTTTTATACTTTTGCATTGAAAATTGGAAAAGTATGTTGCACCTTAAAACTTTATATGATGGCAAAATACAACATTTATGAGAAAAAGGCGAAGAACGCAGCCTATCGCGAACTGGTGAACGCGACACTCATGGACGAACTCAAGGAGAAAATCCTCGACATCGTCCTGATTCGCCAGAAATACAAGGACAAGGACTATTCCGCCAAGCAACTGGCCCAAGATCTCGGCACGAACACGCGCTACGTTTCGGCCGTTGTGAATGTGAAGTTTCGTATGAACTACACGTCGTTCATCAACAAATTCCGCATCGAGGAGGCGATGACGCTGCTGACCGACAAACGCTATTCGGCCTGCAACATGGAGGAAATCTCCGACATGGTGGGCTTCTCCAATCGTCAGTCGTTCTACGCCGCCTTCTACAGAATGACGGGCATCACGCCGCGTCAATACAAGAAAGAACACGCTGCTTTGTAAAGAAAAATGAACGAGGCGATGCAGGAAAAAATCAGGGAAATCAAGCAGTCGTTCCGGCTGATGATGAACGGCACGGCCTCGCGGTCGATGCGCGAAAAAGGTGCCGACTACAAACTGAACTGGGGCGTGAGCCTGCCCGATTTGCAGAAAATGGCCGACGAAATCGGCAAGGACTACGATTTGGCGATTGCGCTGTGGAAAGAGGACGTGCGCGAGTGCAAAATCCTCGCCACGATGGTGATGCCGACGGAGAAAATGCTGCCCGAAATCGTCGATATTTGGATGGAGCAGACGCAGTCGCAGGAAATGGCGGAAATTGCGGCGTTCCAACTGTATCAGCACCTCGATTTCGCCTCGGTTTTGGCGTTTCGGTGGATGGCGAACGACAAAATGCCGTATCAGGTTTGCGCCTATCAGATTCTGGCGCGTCTGTTCGCCAACGGACAAGAGCCCAACGAGCGCGGCATCAACGAATATCTCGACCAAGTCGCCATCGCCCTGAACGACGAACACGCCGGCGTACGCCACGCCGCCTACAACAGCGCGGTGCATTTCGCAAATCTCGGTGAGGATTACGAAAAAATGGCGAGAAAAGCCCTCAATTTAGATTTTTTATAATCTTTCTTTTCTCGAAATTGTAAAAATTTACTACCTTTGTACGTCCTTTCGGAGAAAATGAAATGAGAAACGACCCCGTGAAATCGACGGTCAGGCAGATTCTGACCAATCATCTTGAGGTGAACAAACACCGCAAGACGCCTGAGCGCTACGCCATTCTCGACGCGGTTTACAGCATGAAGGGCCATTTCACGATGGAGGAACTCGACGGCTATCTCTCGGAACACAGTTTTCGCGTCAGTCGGGCGACGCTCTACAACGCGATGCGGCTCTTTCAGGAACTGCGACTCGTCACGAAGCACCACCTGACTTCGGGCACGATGTTCGAGGCGGCTTACGCCAGTCGGAACCACTGCCACCAAATCTGCACCGTCTGCGGAAAAATGACGGAAGTGCGCGTGCCGGAAGTGGTGCAGGCGGTGAATCGGGCGAGGCTCAAACGCTTCAGAAAAGACACTTATTCGATTGATTTCTACGGGATTTGCAGCACTTGTCAGGCGAAAATCACCCGAAAAAAGTCGAAGGCGGAAAAAAGTAATAACAAAAAAAATAAATAGACAATGAATCAAGGTAAGGCAGACGTTCTGTTGGGACTTCAATGGGGCGACGAAGGAAAAGGAAAAGTGGTCGATGTGCTCACGCCGCGCTACAACGTGATTGCACGGTTTCAGGGCGGTCCGAATGCAGGGCACACGCTGGAGTTCGAGGGTCAGAAATACGTGCTCCGCAGCATTCCGTCGGGCATTTTCCAAGGCGATAAAATCAACATCATCGGCAACGGCGTGGTGCTTGCGCCCGACCTTTTTATGGAGGAGGCGATGAGTCTGGAACAGAGCGGCCACGAACTGAAATCGAGGCTGCAAATCTCGAAGAAAGCCCATCTGATTATGCCGACGCATCGCGTTCTCGACGCGGCAATCGAGGCATCGAAGGGCAAGAATCGCGTCGGCACGACGGGCAAGGGCATCGGTCCGACCTACACCGATAAAATCAGTCGTGCGGGCCTGCGCGTGGGCGATATTCTCGACGGTTTCGAGGAGAAATATGCCGCTTGCAAGGCGCGTCACGAGCAGATGCTGCAATCGATGGGCTTCACGGATTACGACATCGCCGAACAAGAACGGAAATGGATGGAGGGCGTGGCGTATATGAAGCAGTTCCGGCTCGTTGATAGCGAGCACGAAATCAACCGCCACCTGCGCGAAGGCCGTTCCGTGCTGTGCGAGGGCGCACAGGGCACGATGCTCGACATCGATTTCGGCTCTTATCCCTTCGTCACGTCGTCGAACACGGTTTGCGCCGGAGCCTGCACGGGTCTGGGCATCGGTCCGAACAAAATCGGGCGCGTTTTCGGCATTATGAAGGCTTATTGTACGCGCGTCGGCGCAGGGCCGTTCCCGACGGAGTTGTTCGACGAAACGGGCAAGAAAATCCGCGACCTCGGCCACGAATACGGTGCTGTGACGGGTCGTGAGCGGCGTTGCGGATGGATCGACCTCGTGGCGTTGCGCTATAGTATTATGGTGAACGGCGTGACGGAGTTGATGATGATGAAAAGCGACGTGCTCGACAGTTTTGAGAGCATCAAAGCCTGCGTTGCCTACCGAAAAAACGGCCAGACGCTGACCGATTTTCCGTATTCGCTCGACGGCGTGGAACCTGTTTATGAAACGCTGCCCGGCTGGAACACCGATATGACGCGGATGACTTCGGAAACGGAGTTCCCCGAGGCGTTCCGCAACTACATTGCCTTCATCGAACAGCAACTCAATACGCCGATTCGCATCATTTCCATCGGGCCGGATAGGGAACAGACGATAATTAGGAGTTGAGAGTTGACAATTGAGAGTTGACAATTGAACAGGGATATGGTCATCATTGGTTTAACCCATAAAATAAGTCTAAATATGAAATCATTGATGTATATATTTACAATTGTGTTAGCGTTATGCTTTGTTTCGTGCGACCCCCCAATTTTCCAAATTCCAATAGATGGAGTGTATAAAAAGAAGATTGGAGTTGATTGCGGTACAATTGACGTTGAGTGTAAAACTATCGGTGGTGTGAGTTTTAATATCAAGCAGGTTTATCGTGTTACGAATCCTCTTGACATTAATCCCAAAAATCTATCCATTAAGTATAAAAACAATGATATAAAATACACCGTTTATCTAAATGGAGCGTTGATTGATGAACGGAAGAAAATAATGAATGATGACACTGTTGTTGTCAGTTTTACAAAAAAAGTGAGGAAAAATGATACTATTATCATCAATTTTGACAATTTCTTATATTGTAAGGAAAAACCAATAAAGATTGGTGACATTCCTTTCGTATTTAATAAAAAATAAATGTACTAAGTATGAAGATTTCGTCGCAACAGCCGAAGCATTGACTAACAAACCCGAATAACGATTTTCTTTTTTCCCACCACCGCAGGTTTTTGGCTTCAATGATTGTTGGGGCTGATTTTTTGTTGTTTATCGAAAAACATTGTTAAATTATTGAAAAACGATAAAATTTATTTGTTTTTCAAGAAATAATGTCGTAACTTTGCAGCGTCGTTCGTGAGGAAGTGCACCCTCGACGGCGACAAGACAATTGAAAGTTTAACCCTTAAAAATGTATTGTTATGACAACAAAAAGCAAAATTAAACGTGTTCGTTGGATGGCAGCCTTGACGCTTGCCCTCTTGTTCTTATCACTTGCATCACCGTTCTTTGACCGCTTTCTGCCGGTGTGGACGCCAGGATTCGATGGTATCAATCGTGACCGTGCCGTGGAATGGGAAGGAATTTGTAGTATCATCCTCGTCCTTCTTTACGTAATTTTGTTCGTTTGCCTCGTCGTGTTCTTCGTCCGCTTATTCCGAGGACTTAAACAGGGAAAAATCTTTGTTCCGGGAAATGCCCGTTGGCTCTATATCGGAGCATTCTTACCGCTTCCCATCATTTTATACAGGGGTATGTATTTGATATTGTTTGGTTGCTCATCTTTGTCGACTACTGCCTTTGTATCATCTTTAATTCAAAAACTCGCTCTCTTCTCGGCCTTCACACTGATGGCCTTACTCTATGATATTGCCACCGATGTCAGTGAAGAAAACCAACTTACCGTATGATACGCATAAATCTTGATGTAATGATGGCCCGTCGTAAGATGTCTCTTACCGAACTGGCCGACCGCGTGGGCATCACCCTTGCCAATCTTTCCGTCTTGAAGACTGGGAAGGCTCGTGCCATTCGTTTCAGTACCCTCGACGCACTCTGCAAAGCCCTCGACTGTCAGCCGGGCGACATTTTGGAATACGAATCATAAGAAAAAACAAAAAAAGTTTCCCAATCGGCGGGATATTTCCCGAAAACAGTCGTATAACAAATAGAGACAGGTTACAAAAACAAGTGTGAAAACGGACCAAGAAATCATAGAAGCCATCAAAGGCGGTGGCAGCAAAGGACAGAGCCTGATGGTCAGTCGCTACGGGCAGCAGGTCTTCGCCATCATTGTCCGCCAAGTGGGTGACGCGATGGATGCCGAGGAACTGACGCAAGACACCTTCCTACGCGCCTTCAGCCACATCGGGAGCTACGACCCCAATCGGGCATCGCTCGGCACGTGGCTCTGCCGAATTGCCTACCGCCTGACGCTCGACTTCCTGAAACGGCGACGCCCGATGATCGTAACCTTAGAGGACAGCATGGTATGGCAGACAGACATCA
>JAFYJH010000008.1 GCA_017538195.1 Prevotella sp. | reverse complement strand
CGTTCCGATGAGCGTTTGATTGTCTTTAATGCTGCTTGGCGCACCCGACTGAGCACCCAGATTGACGCGATTTCCGATGGTGATGTGGCCAGCGATGCCGACCTGTCCGCCGAACATACACCATTCGCCGATTTTCGTCGAACCGGCCACGCCGACTTGTGCCGACATCACCGTGTTCTGGCCGATGTCCGTGTTGTGGGCGATTTGCACGAGATTGTCGATTTTCACGCCTTTTCGGACGTATGTGCTGCCCATCGTCGAGCGGTCGATACAGCTGTTTGCGCCGATTTCCACATCATCCTCGATGGTGACGATGCCGATTTGCGGAATTTTGTCGTAACCTTCGGAAGTCGGTGCGAATCCGAATCCGTCGGCACCCACGACACTGCCTGCGTGGAGCGTGACTCGCGACCCAATGCGGCAATCGTGATAGACGACGGCATTGGGATAGATGATGCAATCGTCGCCCACGCTCACGTTCTCACCGACGACGGCGTGCGGATAAATCTGGCAGTTTTTGCCGATTTTCGCCCCCTCGCCGATGTAGGCAAACGCGCCGACGTAGCAATTTTCGCCGACCGTGGCACTCGCGGCGATAAACGCCAACGAATCGATGCCTTTTTTCTTCGGCTTCATCGACTCGTAGGCTTGCAGCAGT
The DNA here is from genome assembly GCA_017538195.1 of Prevotella sp. GTDB lineage: Bacteria > Bacteroidota > Bacteroidia > Bacteroidales > Bacteroidaceae > Prevotella. Next base: position 1,720 of record JAFYJH010000008.1, on the reverse strand, counting down.
CGGGCGACGGCATCGTAGGCGTTCTTCACGCGGATGAGCGTCGTTTTCACCTCGTGCTCCAGCGTCAAATTCTCGTCGATGAGCACCACCGACGACTGCGTATCGTAGATGAAATGGGTGTATTTCTCGTTGGCGAGGAAAGAGATGGCGCCTGCGCGACCTTCCTCGATTTTGGCAAACGAATTGACGCGAGCGTTCTCGTCGCCTTCGACGCGCCCGCCAATCATTTGTGCGATTTGTTGTGCTGTAAATTCCATTCTTTTTGGGTCAAAATGACATTTTGTCTGCAAAGTTAATCATTTTTTATTGAAATTCGTGCCATTTGGCTGATTATTTACGGATTTTTTGGGATTGTAAGGAAATATTTTCGACTTTTATACGAAAATCAGGTCGCTCAGAACGTCGTCGCTGACGAAAAGTCCGCTTCGCGTGAGATGGATTCGGTCGTTTTCGACGATTAAAAGATTGTTTTCGAGCGACTTTTTCGCGTTTTCGAGCAGATAATCCCGAAATTTCGGGTCGAGCGAGGGCAGAAAAATACCTTCTCGGGTGCGCAAGGCGGCGGTTATGAGGTCGTTGTAGCGCGTCGTTTCGTCGATGATTTCGCGTTCCGACGGCAGTTCGCCACGCCCGATGGCAGCGATGTATTCGCCGATGTCGCTGACGTTCCACGAGCGCGTTTTTCCGTCGAAACTATGGGCCGCTGCGCCGATTCCGATGTAGGGCGTTTGGTTCCAATAACTGCTGTTGTGACGCGAGCGGAAGCCCGATTTGGCGAAGTTCGAGATTTCGTAATGCTCGAATCCGGCGACTTCGAGGCGGTCGATGAGCGTTTCGTACATCTGTCGCGAAAGTTCCTCGTCGATTTTCTCGATTTTTCCGTTTTTCCACAGTTCAAAAAGCGCGGTTCCTTCCTCGTACATCAGCGAATAGGCGGAAACGTGCTCAACATCAAGGGCAATCGCGTGGTCGATGTCGGAAATCCAGTCGGCGAGCGTTTCGTCGGGAAAACCGAACATCAAATCGATGCTGATGTTGCGGAAACCGGCCTCGCGAAGCCGTCTGACAGCCTCGCCGATTTGCCCCGAACTGTGCCGACGGCGCAAAAACCGCAGCCGACCATCGTCGAAGGTCTGCGCACCCATCGAAATCCGATTGACAGGCAGTTGGCTCAGCGTTTCGCAAAATTCGTCGGTCACATCGTCGGGATTACATTCGATGGTGATTTCAGACCCACCCCCGACCCCTCCCTGCTGGGAGGGGAGAGAATACACCTTATTATATATATAGGACTTTTCAATGCAGTCGAAAATCTGGCGAAGTTGCTCTCTCGTCAGCACGCTCGGCGTTCCACCACCGAGATACACAGAAGTCAAGCCCCCTCCAACCTCCCCCAACTGGGGGAGGCTTCTTATCAGCATCTCCCTACAACGCGCATCGACATAGCGACTTTGCCACGAAAATTGCGTCGTGGAATAAAAACCGCAGTAGATGCAACGGCTCTTGCAAAACGGAATATGAATGTAGAGTCCTGCCATTTCGCTGGCAAAATTACTAATAAGTCATAAAAGAAGCAATGTTTTTCCGAAATATTTTGGCGATTTGGGAAATTTTATGTAATTTCGACGGCAAATTTTCGAGAATCGACTAAAATTCTACAATAACTTAAAACTTAAAAACAATGAAAGTCTATCAGACAAATGAAATCAAAAACATCGCG
>JAFYJH010000007.1 GCA_017538195.1 Prevotella sp. | reverse complement strand
GGTTTGGATAAGCGCTGAAAGCATCTAAGCGCGAAGCCTGCCGCGAGATGAGGGCTCATTCGAGGGTCGTGCCAGACGAGCACGTCGATAGGGTGCAGGTGTATAGGCGGCGACGTCACAGCCGAGCACTACTAATTGCCCGAAGCTTCTTGCATCAGTGGTTCTTTTCTTCTGTCTTTCTCTCTGTCGATTGTCAATTGTCAATTGTCAATTGTCAATTGCCAGTTTCCAGCGTGTCAACCCAACATTGCGGGTGTCTATTGCGGCGGTGTCCCACCTCTTCCCATTCCGAACAGAGCAGTTAAGCCCGCCTGCGCCGATGGTACTGCGCGACAATGCGGGAGAGTAGGTGGATGCCCTTTTTTTACAACGGAATGAGCAGCCAATAGGCTGCTCATCTTCGTACCTTTCAATAAGGTACTTTCGTTCGGAAATAAAAATAAAACGCGTTTTATTTTGTATTTCCCTCACTTATTGAATAAATTTCTCTCGTTCGACAAAAAAAATCTTTTTTCTGTTCTCACTTAATCGAAATTTTCGTACCTTTGCAACACAATCTAAAATCATATTATTAATAACTTATAAATCGATTTATTTTTATGAAAATGTACAATTTCAATGCAGGACCTTGCGTCCTCCCGAAAGAGGCGGTTGAATCGACGATCAACGCCATTCGTAACTTTGACAACACGGGCATCGGCCTGATGGAAATCTCGCACCGCACGCCGGGTTGGGAGCGTGTCATGGCTGAAACTCGCCAACTGTGGCGCGACCTGCTCAACATTCCCGACAACTACGAGGTGCTGTTCCTCGGCGGTGGTGCCAGCACGCAGTTCTACATGGTGCCGGCGAATCTGATGAAGACGAAGGCTGCCTATCTCCAGACGGGCGTTTGGGCGAAGAAGGCTGCCAAGGAAGCCAAGAATTTCGGCGTGACGGAAATCGTGGCCTCGTCGGAAGACAAGGTTTACAACTACATTCCGAAGGGTTGGACGGTGCCTGCCGATGCCGACTATTTCCACATCACGACGAACAACACGATCTATGGCACGGAAATCCGCAAGGATTTCACGGCTGAGGAGTGCAACAACGTGATGCTCGTGGCGGATATGTCGTCCGACATTATGAGCCGTCCCGTCGATGTGACGAAGTACGGCCTGATTTACGGCGGTGCGCAGAAGAACGTGGGGCCCGCAGGTGTGACTTTCGTGATTGTTCGCAAGGACATTCTCGGTCAGATTGGCGAGCGTTCCTACCTGAATCCGCTGCCGACGATGGTCGATTATCGCACACACGCCGCTGAGGAAGCCAGAAACATTTCGATGTTCAACACGCCGCCCGTGCTGCCGATTTTCGTGATGCACGAAACGCTGAAGTGGATCAAGGAAATGGTTGGCGGTCTGGAAGAGATGAACAAGATCAACGTGAAGAAGTCGAACCTGCTTTACGACGAAATCGACCGCAACAAGATGTTTGTGGGCACTGTCGCCGAGAAGGAGGACCGCTCGATTATGAACCATTGTTGGGTGATGGCTCCGGGTCACGAGGACAAACAGGACGCTTTCATGGTATTCGCCAAGGAGCGCGGTATGGTCGGCATCAAGGGACACCGCTCGGTGGGTGGTTTCCGCGCCAGCCTCTACAACGCTTGCACCGTCGAGGATGTCGAGGCGTTGGTCGCTTGTATGCAAGACTTCGAGAAGCAGTTTTAATGTTTGACGAAACGCTGTGAAACAAATCCTGCATTCCCGATTGGCGGAGTGCAGGATTTGTCGAAAAATGACGGAAATTTGATGAAAAATTTGGCGATGAAAAGCGGTTTTTTGACGGGCGGATGCCTCGTTTTGGCAGGCTTGCTGTTGCAATGGAGCATCGGGGCTGTTTCGTGGAAATGGCTCGCGTGGCCGGTGAACGGTTTTGCGTTGGCGATTTTTCTGGCCGTCATCGTCGCCGTCCATTTTTTCAGAAGAAAAATCAAATTTTTCCGTTTCCTTTCGACTCGCGAAGCGGCAATTCCGACACTCGTTTTCGCCGTCGCGCTGACTATCGTCATGGGACTGACGAGGCAAATAAACTGGCCGTTTGTGCTGATTTACGCTTGTTTGGCAGTTATATTAGGATTGGTTATTCTCCGTCAAATCAAGACTGCGACAGCCAAATTGTCAATTGCTTTTCCCTTCGGCCAGCGACCGTTGGTTGTCAATTGTCAATTGTCAATTATTCTTCATCTCGGTCTTTTCATCGCCTTGACATCTGCTGCATTGGGCAGTGCCGACGTGCAGCGACTGAAGATGATAGCGAGCGTCGGAGTGGCAGAAACGAGGGCTTTTACATCGGAAAAAATCGTCAAAGAATTGCCTTTTAATATCGAATTGCAACGCTTTATTTTGGAAAAATACGACAACGGAACGCCGAAGCGATTCGCCTCTGAAATTCGGGTTCTGACGAGGTCGGGAAAAGCCATTCAGACGACGGTTGAAGTGAACAAACCCATCGAAGTGGAGGGTTGGAAAATCTATCAGAACGGCTACGACACGAAAATGGGAACGAACAGTCGGATTTCGATTCTGGAATTGGTGTGCGACCCGTGGCTGCCCGTCGTCTATATCGGCATCTTTCTGATGCTCGTCGGCGCATTTTTCATGATTTTTTCCAACATTCCGTTGAAAAAAACGATGAAAGCCGTGCGGAATCATCCGAAAAGGGCGTTTTTCCTCAGTTTACTCGTCATTTTCGTCTTTTTCCTCGTCCATCATTTCATGCCGATTCTCCATTCCAAAACCCTCGTTCCAGCCTTGCAGAGCGCGTGGTTCGTGCCGCACATCGTCGCTTACATGGCGGCCTATACGCTGATGGGAACGGCCACCGTCATCGCGCTGTATCGGCTGGCGACAAACAGCGATTCGACCGTCGAAGACAGACTCGTCGGCATCGGTTTTGGACTTATTACAATCGGGATGCTTTTCGGCGCATTGTGGGCGAAAGAAGCGTGGGGACATTATTGGTCGTGGGATCCGAAGGAAACGTGGGCGGCGATTACATGGTTCGCGTACCTTATTTATATACATTATCGCCAGACGCCGCGCCACAATCGTCGTGTAGCGCGGTGGATGCTGCTTGTCGCATTCGCCCTTCTGCAAATGTGTTGGTGGGGCATCAGATTCCTACCGAGTGCGCTGGGTGCGAGCGTTCACAACTACGCCGTCTGAATTTCAGAAAAAAAACGCCGTTCCGTTTGGTGGAGTGCGGGATTTTTCTTACTTTTGCAACTGAATTTTTACTAACCATTAAACTGAACACACATGAAAGTACTAATTGCAACAGAAAAGCCCTTTGCAGCCGTCGCTGTCGAGGGAATCAAGAAAGAAATCGAGGGTGCCGGACACGAACTGGCACTGCTGGAAAAGTACACGGAGAAGGCTCAACTGCTCGACGCCGTGAAGGATGCCGACGCGCTGATTATCCGCTCGGACAAGGTCGATGCCGAAGTGCTCGACGCTGCCAAGCAACTGAAGGTCGTCGTCCGCGCAGGTGCCGGATTCGACAACATCGACCTCGCCGCTGCCACGGCTCACAACGTCGTCGCCGAGAACACGCCCGGACAGAACGCTAACGCCGTCGCCGAATTGGTGATGGGTCTGCTCGTGTTTGCCGTGCGCAATTTCTACAACGGCAAGGCCGGAACGGAACTGATGGGCAAAAAACTCGGTCTGTTGGCCTTCGGAAATGTCGGTCGCAACGTGGCTCGCATCGCCAAAGGCTTCGGAATGGACGTTTTCGCCTACGACGCTTATTGCCCCGCAGAAGTCATCGAGCAGGCCGGCGTTCACGCCGTCGCCAATCAGGATGCGCTCTTCGAGCAGTGCGACGTGGTTTCGCTGCACATTCCCGCCACGCCCGAAACGAAGCAGAGCATCAACTACGCTTTGGTGGGCAAGATGAAGAAAGGCGGCATCCTCGTCAATACGGCGCGTAAGGAAGTCATCAACGAGCCCGAACTGCTGAAACTGATGACTGAGCGCGAAGACCTGAAATTCGTCACCGACATCATGCCCGATACCCACGACGAGTTCGCCAAGATGGAAGGCCGCTATTTCTCGACCCCGAAGAAGATGGGCGCACAGACCGCCGAGGCCAACATCAACGCCGGCATCGCTGCCGCCAAGCAAATCAACGCCTATTTCGCTACGGGCGACACCCGTTTCCAAGTGAATAAGTAAAAATTGTAAATTGTAAATACGTAAATCTGTAAATTATAATGGCAATTATCAAACCATTTCGCGGCATTCGTCCGCCGAAAGAATTTGTAGAGAGAGTGGAGAGCCGTCCCTACGATGTGCTCGATAGTGACGAGGCTCGCGCCGAGGCTGGCGACAACGAGATGAGCCTCTATCGAATCATCAAGCCCGAAATCAACTTTCCGGAAGGCACTTCGGAGTACGACCCGCGCGTCTATGTAAAGGCCGCCGAGGTGTTTCAGGAGTTCCAAGACAAGGGCTGGCTCGTGCAGGATGAGCAGGAAAACTACTACATCTATGCCCAGACGATGAACGGCAAGACGCAGTACGGACTGGTGATCGGCGCATACGTCGATGACTACATGAACGGCACCATCAAGAAGCACGAACTGACGCGCCGCGACAAGGAGGAAGACCGCATGAAGCACGTCCGCGTGAACAATGCGAACATCGAGCCGGTCTTTTTCGCCTATCCCGACAACGAGGTGCTCGACAAGTTGATTATGCGCTATGCCGCCACCGAGCCGGAGTACGATTTCATCGCACCGATCGACGGATTCGGCCACAAATTCTGGGTGATTTCCGATGCCGACGACACCAAAACCATCACGGAGGAATTCCGCAAGATGCCTGCGCTCTACATCGCCGACGGCCACCATCGCTCGGCTGCGGCTGCGCTCGTCGGAGCTGAAAAAGCCAAGCAGAATCCGAACCACAAGGGCGACGAGGAATACAACTATTTCATGGCTGTGGCGTTCCAGGCTTCGCAACTGACCGTGCTCGACTACAACCGCGTGGTGAAAGATTTGAACGGGCTGACGACGAAGGAATTTTTCGAGGCTCTTCAGCAGGATTTCGACATCGAATGTAAATGCGACTGCACGAAAGACGGCGGCAAATGCAACTGCGGATTTCCCTGCCATTGCACGTGCTCGACGAACTACAAGCCCAACAAATTGCATAATTTCTCGCTGTATATCGAGGGCGTGTGGTATTCGCTGACCGCCAAGCCCGGCACTTTCGACGACAACGACCCGATTGGCGTGCTCGATGTCGATATTTCGAGTCGTCTGATTCTCGACAAGATTCTGAACATCGGCGATTTGCGCTCGTCGAAGCGCATCGATTTCGTCGGCGGACTGCGCGGTCTCGACGAGTTGAAGCGTCGTGTCGATTCGGGTGAAATGCGCTTCGCATTGGCTCTCTATCCCGTGTCGATGCAGCAGATTATGGACATCGCCGACAGCGGAAAAATCATGCCGCCGAAGGCTACGTGGTTCGAGCCGAAACTGCGCTCTGGACTGGTCATCCACAAGCTGTCGTAATCGCGGATGGAGCAACTTCGAGAACTTTATCGGCAGTGGAGCGGGGTAGAGCCTGCCCTCGTCGAACGACTGGCAGGAGCCGGCAGCAATCGGGTTTATTTCCGGCTGACGGCTCCCGCCGATTCTGCCTTTCCGTCGGTGATCGGCTGCGTGGGCACGAGTCGCGAGGAAAATCGCGCGTTCATTTATTTGTCGCGTCATTTCGTGTCGAAAAATCTGCCCGTGCCAGAGATTTTGGCGGTGAGCGACGACGAATTGCGCTATTTGCAGAGCGACCTCGGTTCCGTGTCGCTTTTCGATGCGATTCGGCGCGGTCGTGAGGCCGGCGGACAGTACGACGACGAGGAAATCCGATTGTTGGAAACGACCATCCGACTCTTGCCGAAAATCCAGATTCTCGGAGCCGAGGGTTTGGACTGGAGCGTGTGCTATCCGCAGCCGTCGTTCGACGAGCAGAACGTGATGTTCGACCTCAATTATTTCAAATATTGCTTCCTGAAAACCACCGAAATCGACTTCCACGAACTGAAACTTGAGGCCGATTTCCGCCAGATGGCCGCCGACTTGACTTCCGACGAAAATTCCGCCGATTGGGGCTTTATGTATCGCGATTTCCAAGCGCGAAACGTGATGCTCTCATCGTCCCCTTCACTTCCCCTTCACTCCTCTTTAACTCCCCTTCCATTCCCTTTCTTCATCGACTTCCAAGGCGGTCGCCGAGGTCCGATTTATTACGATTTAGCCTCGTTTCTCTGGCAGGCATCGGCTCGCTATTCCGACGATTTGCGTCGGCATTTGGTCGATGTCTATTACGACGAACTGCAACGATATAAAGATGTTCGCGCGCGTGAGGATTTCGACCGCCAACTGCGCCTTTTCGTGCTGTTCCGCACGCTGCAAGTACTCGGCGCATACGGTTTTCGCGGTTATTTCGAGCGCAAGCCCCATTTCATCGCGAGCATTCCGCCAGCCATTGAAAATCTGCGGAAAATCCTCGATTCTGAGGGCAAAAACGGCACGGAAAATCGCTATCCGCATCTGTTCGAGGTCTTGCGGCAGATGGTGTCGCTTCCGCAGTTCAACCGACCTGCCGCCTCCGACAATTCGACGGGAAAACTCGTCGTCCGCGTGTTCAGTTTTTCTTACAAAAAAGGCATTCCCGACGACGAAAGCGGCAACGGCGGCGGCTACGTTTTCGACTGTCGCTCGACCCACAATCCGGGTCGCTACGAACCGTACAAAAAACTCACGGGATTGGACGAACCCGTGATTCGCTTTCTCGAAGACGACGGCGAAATCACGAAATTCTTGGAAAGCGTCTATCGCTTGGCCGATGCCCACGTAGAGCGGTACATCGAGCGCGGTTTCACCTCGCTGATGTTCTCGTTTGGCTGCACGGGCGGTCAGCATCGCTCGGTCTATTCGGCGCAGCATCTCGCCGAGCACATCCACGAAAAATTCGGCGTCGAAGTTCGGCTCTGCCATCGCGAACAGGGGATTTTTTCAGTTCTTAGTTCGTAGATGTGTGAGGCAAGACTAATCGTTTATGAAGCGGCTGGAGAAGCGTAAGTTTTGCACCAAGTTGGCGGAGTCTTGAAAAAAAAAATGCTAACTTTGCATCCACAATAATAAAAACTTAACCCCGAAGTTTGTCTTTAGGACAGGGACTCCGGGGGATTACGCTGCAAAATTAAACAAAAGATCTGAATTGTGCAAATAAAAATAGAAAAAAATATGAAATACAAGGATTTTGAGAATGCTTGCAGAGTCAACCAGCAAGTGCAATTCGGGTGCAAATTTATGAATAATGTTTGAAAAACTCGTCCTTTGGCGTGTTAAAATTCAATTTTTCCCTTGGCCTTCTGTTGATTTTGGCCTGTATTGATGCGATTCTCTGGTCAGAGACGGTACTGATGTCCATTCCCTTGGGTATGTACTGCCTGACGAGCTTGTTGGTGTTCTCGACGGCTCCCTTCTGCCATGAGGCATAGGAGTCGGTGAAGTAGACCTGCGCGCCCAGCTGCCTTGTAAGCCACTCGTGTGCGGCGAACTCCGAGCCGTTGTCCGTGGTGATGGTATGCAGCTGTCCCCCCTTGTATGGCAGCAGCAGCCTCCATGCGGCCTTGGCCACAGGCATTGCCTGTTTCCCGTGCCTGAGCTTGGCCATGAGCAGGAAGTTGGTGCTGCGCTCTACCATGGTGAGGATGCCGTTCTGGTCCTTGTCCACGATGAGGTCCATCTCCCAGTCGCCGAAGCGCGTGCCGTCGGCCTCCTCGGGGCGGTCGTGTATGCTGACGCGGTTCCTGATGTTGGTGGCCTTGGTCTCGTGCCTGTGCGAGGCACTCTTGCGGTATTTCATCTTGTGGCGGCAGTTCCGGGCCAGCTTGCCGCTCGCGTCTGCACGTATCAGCTTGTAGATGGTCTCATGCGAGATGCGTATCCCCTCCTTCTCACGCAGGTAGCCCGATATCTGGGCTGGCGACCACTGCTCGTCCATGATGAGCTGCCTCACGCGCCAGACGAGCTCCGGCGGCTTCGCGCGGTTGCCGGGCTCGCGATGGCGGCGCGCCATGGCCTTCCCGTGCGCCTTCAGGAAATTGTAACTGCCGTTCCTGCCGCCGTTGCGCCTGAGCTCACGGCTGACGGTCGATTCACTCACTCCAATCGCCTCAGCGATGGATTTTTGCGTACTACCCTTT